>NZ_CP058650.1 GCF_018141445.1 Vallitalea pronyensis
TATGGACCAAAGCACTAAGAAGGGTGTATTGGAAGAGCTGCACCTAGAGTTAAGTAGCGATATACGAAAGGATTTAATAATATCATTGGAAACAGGTATAAGGCTTAAAATGGAAGCCAAGCCTCAATATAAACACTATGAGTATACAATTGGTGGGTATCCAGAGGATGTCGCAAATGAAGTACTTAAGATGTTAGGAAAAGAATTTAGAATACGAAAACTAAAATATCATCGGATATTAATAACCAGGTTAAAATGAAAGATTAAAGACTAATACTGGTTTTAGGCTATCATTTATGATGGCCAGAAACCAGTTTTAGGACTGTCTTGCACGAAATATAAACGGTTCTCACGTAATAGCCCAATTATAAACCACTACAGACATTACCTAACTTTGAAACAAAAGACTTTTTGCTTGTAAGTTAGGTAATGGACAATTACTAAATAGCCCTGGTTAACCATATTATAGCGAAAGAATAAAGTCTGCCCAAAGATAAAATGGAATAATAGATAATATGCTTAAAAATCAATATTACCTGGGAGAGAGATTTTATTTTTTGCTACACATCTTATAGTTAATTATTCTCAATAAGGGATGTTTATATAGAAAAGACTACTTAAAAATTTAAGTAGCTTTTTTTATAAGTCGTTTTATAATACCCCACGTTCTGCAAACTTGCTCATCTACATTGGTTATTTCAATAACCACAATATCACCTTTATGGCAGCCTCTACGCCAATCCACTGATCGGCATAAAACGCTACGTCGCTTATCTAGTTCCACATAAACACCTTGGGATTTTGTATCAATGACAGTTGCTAGATACTCATTGCCAATAGCGTAATCATTAGGGTTAAAATCAATCACTTCAGCATCTTTCAAGTTAATAGTAAAAGGTGATTTTGATAGCACCTTTACTTTCACATTCATCCCTACATGAAAGTTATCTTCAACATTGGAAATCCAGTTATATGAAATATCTTGTATAGGTATGGTTATCTCATGGCCATAACACTCAACGATGCATTTTTTAGTAGCCGTACCAATAATTTTAGCATCAATAACATCACCGGCATTGACTTTTTGAAGTTGGGTACGTCTTATTTCCATTGCTTTCTTTCGACTTGCTAACACATGATTATCGGTAATTTTTGTAATGATGTATTCTATATTGGCTCCAATAAGCGAACCAATTCTATCACGTAGATGTGACTTTTCAACTTCCATTTCAGACTCAGGAATCAAAACCTTAATATCTTTATATCTTAGAAATGCATGATATTGGCCATCCATATTTTCTTTCCCTAAGACTGTACTAGTAAATATCTTTTTCTTCTTGAGTTCATTCAATGTTGCAGTATTCATAAGATATCAGCTCCTAGTTTAAATATGTTAGATATATTATAACATAAAAAGACAAAAAACCAAGGTGAAATGCTCTTTGGATTATAAACACTACTTTCGTTATAAATAACTCTTAATCATAATAGCCTATTACTACTAAAAAGAGCAAAATGGAATTTATATACATTATATGGTATAAAATCCCTTATAAATTACATTTTAATCCATTATTAACATGTTTAGAAAATATAATGGTCAAGTAAATACCATATTTATGAAATATTATCCATTTAAACCCAGTATTTTAGTAAAGAAAAATAGCCATATTAATCCATATAGATTGTAAAACAATGGCATTTAGTGTAGAATCAAAATAGAGGAATGATTAACCTTTCTAACATTGGAGTTTATTACAAACCCAAAAACCAAAATTGAAAGGGGAAGTCATATACAATGAAAGTATTACAATGCAATGGCACAAGTGAAAACACAAAGGAAATAAAAGTAGAAAACAACAGGGAGGAATCCCAAAAGTACGTACAATCTTTAACGGCTTTAACTCAATGTACAATATGTAATAATAAACTTGACAATGATGAAATGCAGTATGTTCTCAAAAGCATTGATGGTGATATTATTACTGTTTGTGACTATTGTTATCAGGAATTTGGTAGATTACAAAAAAGAAATGGAAAATGGATTGAGTATATTACAGAGAACGGAAAAGAGTATTTTTTACAGAACTACAAAACAGCCCCATAACATGGATAATTAATGACAATCGTGGTGTATATGAAAAGATTGATGAAATTGGAAGTGCCTATTTCAAAAGATGCCCATATTGTGATTGTCGATTAGATGATGATGAAACAATTCTATGTTATTAAGGGGGGATAAGTATGGTAAAAGAATTAAAGCGATTCAAGAATAAAAACGAGTATATAATATTTTATAAACATGGTACAAATGATTTTGCATTTTGGTTGACAGACGATTGTACAGATGAATTAAGTGGATGCAGCGTGAGAGGAACAAAAACAGATATTATAAACGAGTTAGACGGCATGATTGCAGAAAATATCCTTCGAGGGATTTTGATATGATGATGCAATGAAAAGTGAAATAGTGTCTATTAAAAACATCTGATATTCATATCGGGTGTTTTTTTACATGTGAATGTACAAATATCACAAAAGGTTATAACTAAATCTATTAGAGGTAATAGACAATTAACCTGGCACTCCGGAAAGACTATTTTTGTTGAATAGTAACAAAGACGTCCTTGCAGCTGTTTGTGATCCGTCAGCTGCAGCACCAGGATGCACACCCATGAGCCACCTTCAGCTTAAAAATTATTCGTCATTTTGACTAATTTTGACATGCTATAAAAATAATAATATAATAAAGGTAATTTATGTAATAGTTTCATGTTAAATGAAGCCCCTAATATTGGAGTTTTTACAAACCCAAAATATTATCCGAAAGGGGAAGTTTAACAACGATGAAAGTATTACAATGCATGAGCAGAAGTTTAAACAAGTTTATAAGTAGTTCTCAGACAAATTTAAAACGAAATGACCCAAACTGGAAAGTCTTTAAAAGTGATTCCAAGACATATCATGATGAGGTCAAAAAGAACTGCCAGAAGTTGATTGTTAAGTCTGTAAAAGCCAACAATCAAAAGGTAACGAAAAGTAATTTTCTGAGACAAGAGTATTACAGGTTAGTTGAGACATTAACTGGAGAAAATGGACATTTTCAAAAGGTATTAAATTTTATCATAAAAGATAGATTTAATAATATGTTTCAAACTAACCAAGAAGTGAACACATATTCTAAAGAAGTAAAAAAAGAAATGGTAAGTACATATAATCGTATAACAGCTCACTATACACAGCCAAGGAAAGAGTCTCATCAGCAAAATAATGATGAGACAAAGCAACTTTCACTTGTTCCAGTCAAAGAACAAGAGGAAGAAGCCCTTCGTGATAGTAATAAACAAGCCTTAATAGCATTTATAGTAAAACAAGGAACAGGTGTAGACGGTTGTAAATTAAGGATTTCAACCTTTGTGAGTGCCAATCCTAACAATGAGCTTGGATGTATTCGGGCTATCAAGAGTGAGTATGTGAAACGTGGTGATTTTTTTAATTACAAGGATGTATCCGGATATTGGTACATTAACGGTAAAGGGATGCAACTTAGATTTCACAATGCTAAAGATGAATTTCTTGTAAGTTGGATACAACTCTATAAGATCATTAAAGCATTGATGAATGCTGGTAATTACTTAGATACAGTTTCGGAAGAGGTTCATACAGAAGATAATTATCATATAACAGATGAAGACCTTCAGTATGGAACCTTAAAACAAAAGTGTAAGTATAACTTAGCTGCCATTGGGTTAATTAAGAATACTGACAATCCTGAATGGCCAAAGATAGAGCAAAAACAAATATTAGTGAAATACTCTGGATGGGGAGGCTTACCAGGAGTATTTGATGAAGCTAATGAAAAGTGGCAAGAAGAAAGAAAACAACTAAAATCCTTACTTACAGAAGAAGAATATGCCGATGCAAGGGCAGGCACGTTGAACGCCCACTACACGCCTAAAAACATTATAGAATTTATCTATAAGGCATTATATATAATGGGTGTAAAGGATGCAAAGGTACTTGAACCTGCATGTGGCACAGGCAATTTTATAGGGCTAATGCCTGAAGGTATGCAAAAACAGGTTAAAGCCATTGAAATTGATAGTATATCTGGAGGGATTGCAAAGAAACTTTATGAAGAAGCTAATATACACATTGGTGCTTTTGAAAAAAGTAACTTGCCCTACGATCATTATGATTTGGTGGTAGGTAATGTACCCTTTGGTTCTTACAAGGTACATGACCCCCAATACAATCAATACAAGCTTAAAATTCATGATTACTTTATTGTTAAGTCATTAGATCATTTACGTGAAGGTGGTATAATGGCCATTATCACAAGTAAAGGGACCATGGATAAGAAAGATTCATCTGTAAGGGAACTGATTAACAAAAGAGCAGAGCTAATAGCTGCCATTAGACTCCCTAATGTGGCATTTAAAGCATCTGCCAATACAGAGGTAACGACAGATATACTATTCTTCAAGAAATCATCAGAAGAGGCTAATACACGAAATTTTATAGATATAGCACCTTATAGTAACGATGATTTTCATGTCAATGAGTACTTCATAGATAATCCCAATATGCTACTTGGTACCATGGTGGAAGAGGTCAAACTCAATGGCCATAAAAACACCACATTGGTTGCCAGTGAACAGTGGGAACAGGAAATGAAAGACTTATTAGCATACATACCCGAAGATATATATCAAGTGGAACTAAAGAAGAGTCCCAAAGAAAAAAAGGTGATTAAACAAGCTACTGAAATACCAGTAGAAGATGTTCAATTGGCCGTAAAGGAATTTGGTTACTGCATCATTAAAGACAATATCTATCAAAGAGAAAAACATGTCTTTAAGCAAGTAGATGTTAAAGGTAAAAGGCATAAACGCTTGATGCAGCTCATTGAGCTTAGAACGCATATCATGGAATACATAGCCAATCAGTCACAAATAGGCTATGATGATGCACAATTATCTCGTGAAAGATATGTCATTAATCAAATTTACGACAAATTTGTTGAAGATTTTGGCTATATTAATACCAGGATAAATAAAAGCATATTCAAAGAAGATCCCGACTTCCCTGTACTTCTTGCTTTAGAAGAAGAAAAAGAGGATGGCGTATGGGTTAAGGCTCAAATATTTCATAAAAGAACCGTATCCCCGGCAAAGGAAATAACCCATGTGGATACAGCAGAAGAAGCCCTAATGGTATCACTCAATAAATATGCTCGTATTAACCTGGACTATATGAGTCAACTCGCCAATAAAAGTATAGAAGTTTTGATTCAGGAGTTAAAAGGCAATATCTTTAAAGACCCAGAATCAGGACTTTATGAAACGGCTGAGGCCTATTTGAGTGGTAATGTACGTGAAAAACTCAACATTGCAAGAGAATATCAAGGCATGGATGAGTATGCTGCCAATGCTAAAGCCTTAGAAGTGGTACAACCTAAAGAGCTTGAAGCCCATGAGATTATCATTAAGTTAGGTGCTACGTGGATTCCAGATACAGTCATTGAAGATTTTGTTCGGTATCTTTTTCAAGTCAATAAGTTTCTTAATGTATCTTATAGTCAAGCCATTGCTATATGGAGCATTCAAGTAGACTATGTGGACGGTGTCCTTAATAATAAGACATATGGTACATATAGAGCAAATGGTATAAGGTTGCTACAGGATGCCCTCAATCTCAAACAGACTAAAATTTTTGATGTAGAGATTGATGAAAATGGTAATAAGCGGTCTATTTTAAATAAAAAAGAGACCTTATTGGCAAGGCAGAAACAAGACGATATCAAGAAAAAATTCAATGATTGGGTACTCGAAGAATCCGATCGGAGAAACATGCTTGTAAGCATCTATAATAAGCGATTCAACTCATTTAGGACAAGGGATTACAACCCCAAAGGCATTACTTTCGAAGGTATGAATATGAACATTCAATTAGCCCAACATCAATCGGGTGGTGTTACACGGATATTATTTGGTGGTAATACGCTATTGGCTCATGTAGTAGGGGCAGGAAAAACTTTTACAATGGTAGCTGCGGCGATGAAGCTTCGGCAAGTTGGACTAGCCAATAAATCCTTATTTGTTGTACCGAACCATCTTATTCACGATTGGGCGGCCGAATTCATCCGATTATATCCCAATGCGAAGATACTGGCAGCTACACAGGATGATTTTAAACCACAGTATCGAAAGAGACTATTTGCAAGGATAGCAACCGGTGATTGGGATGCCATTATAGTAGCCCACTCATCCTTTAAAAAGATCCGTGTATCGCCTGAGTATGCAAAGGCATTTATGGATAGACAAATTGACGAGATTGAAATGGCTATTATCGCACAAAAAGATGAAAAAGTACGTAATACCAGGTTAATCAAACAGCTTGAAACAACCAAAAAAAGATTAGAGGCTGAAATGGAAAGCATGACGAAGGACTATGAAAAAGATAACCATCTAACCTTTGAACAGCTAGGTGTAGATTATCTATTCGTTGATGAAGCCCATGAATTTAAGAATCTTTATGTGTACACCAAGATGGGAAATGTGGCAGGGATACCCCAAACAAAATCACAAAAAGCCTTTGATCTCTTCATGAAATCACAGTATGTGATTAATAAGTTTGGTAACGGTAAGCAAAGTTTAGTGTTTGCTACAGGAACACCCATTAGTAACAGCATGACAGAAATGTATACCATGCAAAGGTACATGCAATACAACAAGTTATGTGAGTTGGGATTAGCTCACTTTGATGCATGGGCATCTACTTTTGGGGAACAGACGGCTGCATTAGAAATATCACCAGATGGTTCAGGTTATCGGATGAAAACCAGGTTTAGAAAGTTTAATAACCTGCCAGAGCTGTTAATGATGTTTAAAGAATTTGCAGATGTTAAAACAAAAGATATGCTGAACTTACCTGTACCAAAACTACGTGGTGGAAAACCCATAACCATTGAATGTCAACCATCAAAGGAGCTTGAATATTTTATCTCAACGCTGGTTGAGCGGGCAGAAGCGATTCATAGTGGCCATGTAAGTCCAAAGGATGATAACATGCTTTTAATCACTAATGAAGGCAGAAAAGCTGCACTTGATTTAAGATTAATATATGGCGATGAATTAGATCAAGCTTCAGATAAAATAATGCAAGCGGTAGACAACATTTATACCCTTTGGAAAATTACCGGCGAAAGAAAACTGACCCAATTAGTATTTTGTGATATCTCAACCCCTTCTAATGACTTTAATATTTATGATGACATTAAAAATAGACTCATAGATAAAGGCATTCCCGAAGAGGAAATTGAGTTTATACATAATGCGAATACGGGTGTCAAAAAAGCTCAGTTATTCAAAAAGGTCAGAAAAGGAGATGTAAGAATCTTGCTAGGTTCTACCCCTAAGATGGGGGCAGGTACCAATGTGCAAGAACGCTTAATTGCACTCCATCACTTAGATGCTCCATGGCGGCCATCGGACATTGAACAACGAGAAGGCCGTATCGAGAGACAAGGTAACTTAAACCTCCAATGGGGTAATGAAATCATGATTCTAAGATACGTCACAAAAGGATCATTTGATGCCTATTCTTGGCAGCTACTCGAAACCAAAGCTCGTTTTATTGGACAGATTATGTCTGGTGATGTAAATGTCAGGACAGCGGATGACGTGGACGATACATCCTTATCATTCGCAGAGGTAAAAGCCATCGCATCCGGTAATCCAATGGTCATGGAGAAAATGGAAGTTGATACAGAGATACAGAGACTATCAGTCTTGAAATCAGGTTACAAGCGTGACTGGTATGCCATGCAAGACCAACTTGCAGCATTACCTGGTACGATAGAAAATCTCCAGAAAGACATACACCATTATGAACAAGATATTCTGGCCAGAAAAGGTAGTACACCGTTTTCAATCACCATCGAAGAACAAGCCTTTACTGATCCAAAACTTGCAGGTGCAAAAATGCTTACACTATTTGATGTTTTGGACATGGATAAAGAAATGCCTATCGGTGAATATCGTGGTTTTAATGTAAGTCTTTCTAAGGTGGAAACACCCTTTGATGGTATTATGAAATTTATACTTCTAACCAATTCTAAAGCTAATACGAAAACCTATAAATTTGAACCATCGGTTTTACCTAAAACCAATATCAATAAGCTTGATAAGATATTGGATGGCTTTGAAGAAAGGTTAGAAGAGAAAAAGGTCAAATTGGAGAGAAGTAAAACATCTATTGTACATATTCAAGATGCCTTGGAAAAACCTTTTGAACACGAAGAAAAGCTTCAGGAGTTAACTATCAGGCAAAAGGAATTAGACGCATTACTCAGTCAAGACGATAAACAAGTATCTGAAGTAGAAGAAACAGCTTAATAGTTTATGAGAGGTGAATTACATGGATTTACAAGTTAAAAAAACAACAAGTCAAGATAGGTATATTATGCATTTGGATATACAGAATCAGCTGTTAAGTCTTATGGAAAAATATGAGCTTATAGATGTTATAAGTTTGAAGAATAATATCAGAGATTTGCTTAAAAAAAATGGACTAAAAAAAGATTACTTAGTTAGTTTACTAGGTGTAAGATCAAATACAGCCTATGCTTATACTAATCAAGCTAACCCTAATAAAATTCCATTGAAAAGCATCTTGAAGATAGCTATTGATTTTAAAATAGATGTTGAAGATTTATTTATAAATAATCATCGTGAGAAGTTAAGACCAAACATAGCTAAAACTACAAGATGGACTAGCAATACGAAGAAATTATTTATTCAAGACTACGAAAGACTTGGTATAGATGCACTTTCAAAAAAATACAATATAACTCATAGAACAGCTGCAACAAATTATACTAAATTCAGAGCTAATATTCTTTGAATAACACATTAGAATAATGACTTGAAAGTAAAACAATAAATTAATAGTAAACCCTAGAAGGGATAAAGCATTCCCTTCTTAGGGCATCTTTATCCTTTTTTATGAACAGGAGGATAAAGATGAAAGTAAAACAAGATTATAAAAAGCAAGCCATAAATAAAGTGAACCAAGAAATTGAGGAATATAGACAACAACAGAAGAAAAAAACAGTTGAAATAGTCTATAAGCTAATGACACAGCATATGTTTACAGAAGCAACAGCTCACTATTCGCTTGATCTCATTAAGAAAAGTGAAAGAATTGCACGATTAGTCCTGGAAAAAGAAGCGAACACAGTGGATTGTGCAAAAGCTGTTATAGCTGTAGCTAGAAAAACCGGTTCGCTAGGTGCCATGCAATTAGAGCACTTTTACAACGCTATATGGGACTATTACAAAATAGATCATAAAGAAGTAAAAGAGCTTGAAAGAATTGAAGCACTAAAACGAGAAGAAGCACGTAAAAAAAGGCTTGCTAATGCTGCAAAAAGGAAAAAATCAAGTACAGCAACTCAACCCGAAAACAAAGCTGATAATAAACAGTTATCATTGTTTTAAGGGGGGCTGCCGTATGAAGAAAAAGAATTTTTCCTTAGAAGTAGAAGAAATTAAATGGACAGCTCAATATGACCATATCATTAAGTGGACAATAATTGAGGATGATGTTCTTCAGATAACCGTTTATTCATGTAAGAAGAAAAGAGTCTTATATCGTCTATTTGCTAATCAAAAAGAATACATTACCTATAAGTTTAATACTCAAAAATGGTCCAAGGCAATGTTAAGGAACTTAGTAACTAGGGATTGGCATAAAATAAGCAAATATAAAGTAGAACCTTGTTTGGAGAAGCATACGTATCAACGGATATTAGGTAATAAAGAAGATGATATCCTTAAAGCCATATATGCCTATCAAAAACAACTAAAAATGAATGAATATCATAAGCTTAGAAGTAAGATTGATAACATGTTTGACCAATTAAAGCCCTTACCAGATAACCTTAATGAATGGGTTATTGATAAAGTCTTTAAGGATTCAAATTATATGATTTATCAAAAGAAAGGTTCTAGGATATTCGGACATTGCACACGATGTAAAAAAGACACCATATTAAAAAAAGTCAAACACAATAAAAGAGTTATTTGTCCTGAGTGTCAAACAGATGTTACTGCTTTATCTAAAGGTCTTTGGATGAGAATTCATGATGTGAGTGATACAAAATATTTTAATGTGATTAATAATACATCAAACGGATTAGTTATACGTGTATTCTGTGCGACTAAGGATGAAACATATAAAAAGCAAAGTTTTAAGACACGGGAAACATCAAGATTTTTATTGAGAGAAAGACAACTGCCTATAGGGTACCGCAAATGTGATAAAACATTTAGAAGTGGATATCATTACTGGTCATATGGCTGTGACTGGCATGAAAGAAAAGACAGTGTATATGATGAATCGTCTTACCTCTATACAGATAATCTTGATAAGGAACTAAACAGCAGGTATCAATATTGTGGTATAAAAAAATATGCTGAAGGTGTTGGTACCATTGATGTGATGCGGTATTTGTATAATTATCAAAGCAAACCTTTACTTGAACAACTTGCCAAAGGAAAATTTTTTGCCTTAATCACTGACATTATATTGTATCAATCCTATTACGGTCTATTTCAGTCTTTAGATATGGGTATTGATTTCAAGGCATCAACCTTGCAGCAAGCACTTGGACTAAATAAGGATCAAGTAAAAGTCATTCAACGTGCTAACGTTGATATAAACTTGATAAAACTATATAAATATTCTATTTCCCTTGGTCAGGAATTGAATGCAAATGAATTAATCTACTTGCAGGAAAAACAAGGGAGTGATTATTTCTATAGCCCTTATTATCCCTATGAACAAGTAGAAGAGTTAACACAACAACCAGATGTAATAAGCAATCGAAAACATGCTTATGTGACATTAAAAAAATTAATAATGTATAAGCAAAAACAAGAAGCACTAGGGCATGGTCGTAATTTTTATAATAATTATTTAGATTATCTAAAAGAATGTAAAATACTTCAATATAATTTAAGAAGTAAAACAAGACTATACCCAAAAGATTTATTGGAAGCTCATCAAAAAACATCAGCATTAATTAGTATAAAGAAAGATGAGAAAATTAATAAAAAAATAATCCAGTTAAATAATTCATTGGCACCTATTTACGAAGAGGAATATCAAGGGTATTGTTTTATAATGCCAAAAGGAATTGATGATTTCTTCAAGGAAAGTGATCAATTGAAACACTGTGTTAAAAATTATGCTGAAAGGATGGCAAATGAAACAACTACGATTGTTTTCATGAGAAAAAAGGGTGAAGAAAATAAGCCGCTATATACCATTGAATACAAAAAGAGGCGTATACAACAAATCCAAGGATTTCAACACTCAACTCCGCCTGAAGGTATAAAAAAAATTGCTGATGTATGGGCTAAAAATATTGAGAAAAAGTTACTTGTAACATAGAAGGATTAAATAAAAAGAAGATAGGTGAAAAACCTATCTTCTTTTTAAACTAAATTAACTGGTATTAAAAATAGTATATACTAACTAATAAAAGCATTTAAACTAATTAAATTAGTATAAATGCTTTTCTACTTGCATCCTGAATAAATCTAGTTTGGAGGCATAATTTTTGGAACTTCTTAATTAGCTGCATAAATCAGCTTGTAGAACCCTCTTCTAACACGAACAAAATCATTGTTTTCAGAGATGGTTGCACGTATACGGTCCTTAAAATGAGAATTATTTTTTGCCTTTTTGGTATTGGCTAATACTTCATTTAAAGAATTTAAAGATGCAGATCCACCTAAGTATTCAAAAGTATCTTTTATTAGTTGGTACCAAGTGACATTAGATGACTTTCTAATATCAACAACAGCATGTTTAGTACATGAAAAGTGTACAATAAAAGGTTTTTCTTTCATAAATACCATTACATACTCGGTAACTATAGGTATAAAAGGTTTTTTATATGTTTTATTATCAGAGGAACAATTATACTGTGCCTTAACAATAAAGCTTTCCAGTTTACCTAATTTGGCCATATCATTCTGAATGCTATAAAACTTACCATTCTTCCTAACATCACCAACTGTAACTATCAATCGTCCGCCTTTTCTTAAAGAAAGGTATAGCTTTTGATTAGCAACGTTTAACTTATGAATGAATTCATCGTAACTATTACAACGGCTTAAATCGTCGGGATGAGGATGATGACCCCATACATTACCACTATAAGTGATTGCATTATAATATGGTGGATGTACATGAATGATATCCGCTGATTCAGGAAGTTCATCTACAACAGCATTCCAACCCCCTATGCCATGTTGATAGTTTGGATTAAGGTCATAACTGCTACAAGAGATATCTAGCCGATTACAAAGCAATTTTAGTGAGCCAGAACCAGCCATAGCATCAATTACTTTAACATCTGAGTTCTCATTGTAGTATTTCTTATAGTCAATAATAAACTTTAAAAGTGCTTCCGTAACCTTTGGAGATAAATTACCTTTCCATTTAGAGCTGCCTTCATTACCTCTCTGCGGAAATGCAATAAATGAAGTCAATGATTTACCAACTCTATTGGTTAAAGGCTTGACTCCTTCCTCACGTAAAAACTGAGAAGTTTTTTCTTTACCAAACTTATTAATTAGATATGAATTCATGGTGTCAATTTCTGTTTTACTTAAATTGTTATACATTGTAATACCTCCTAAAATGTAGTTGTATGACTTACTCAATATATTTGAGTTGTAAAACTTTCACTGTATAAAACAGTGTAAAAAGACTTACATGATAAGAGATATTGTTATCTACATTATATAATGATCCACTAAATAAGTAAAACTTTTTTTATTGCGCGAATTGGGAAATTATAGTATATTTAAGAGGTAAAGTTTATATACCTTATTTTTAAGGAAACGTTTATATACCTTATTTTAAGGAAATGTTTATTTACCCTTTAAAGGGGAACGTATAAGACTTTATGAGTTTAAGATCTGTGCCAGGAGCATAGAAAGTTTAAGAAAGGAGATGTTTAGAATCTGGGTTCATGAGTCCAGAAAAGTTTAGTTTTAAACGTCAAAATGACGTATGGCCATCAAAGATGGTTCGGGGTGTCTAAAGATTAGGCAATACCCACAAGGATATTTAGTCATAGCTTACGTTTGAGCTAATCAAGCGAAAACACCAAAATGGTGTATGGCCATCAAAGATGGTCCAGGGTGTCTAAAGATTAGACGATACCCACAAGGATATTTAGTCATAGCTTACGTTTGAGCTGATCAAACGAAAACACCAAAATGGTGTATGGCCATCAAAGATGGTCTAGGGTGTCTAAAGATTAGACGATACCCACAAGGATATTTAGTCATAGCTTACGTTTGAGCTAATCAAGCGAAAACACCAAAATGGTGTATGGCCATCAAAGATGGTCCAGGGTGTCTAAAGATTAGACGATACCCACAAGGATATTTAGTCATAGCTTACGTTTGGGCTAATCAAGCGAAAACACCAAAATGGTGTATGGCCATCAAAGATGGTCCAGGGTGTCTAAAGATTAGACGATACCCACACAAAATTTATACCGCTTACATTTGAGTGTTATCAAGTGAAAAAAACACTTTCAGTTTTTTGAACTACGATAGTAGCCTTGTTATTAAAGGGGTGTTTAGCCACCGTTATACCAAAGGTATAACATCAGTTAAACTAGAAATGGTGGCATCTAGTGTTGAACAAAAACACTTACATAGAATATAGCTGGGCGTCGTTCTGTCTCTGTCTCGTCCAACGGCAAAAAAAATTGCGGAGCACCTTTTTTTTAACAAGGGCGTAAGACAGAGACAGAGCGACGCGTAGCTAGTGACTGTCTTGAATATGGGTAGTCTAGGCGATATAAGAAAAGAAAAGGAACAAAAACGTATACTTAATTTTAGTATCGTTTATTAAGTATATGCTTTTACGTGAATGAAAAAAAATATATTTGGAAAGGGTGTTTGATATAAAATATAATTGGAAAAAAACAGGACATGGAGCTACAGATAATTTAGGAAAACAACTTGAAAAAATTGCTAAAAGGATGAATCAAAATCAGTTTAAGACACGTTATAGGTATATGGAATCCAATACTCGGTTTATTAAATTTGTGGCCAAAGAGTTTAAGCTAAGAAAATTAGCTAATATGCAGGATAAGCACTTAAAAGCATATGTAGATCATATGCGACTAAAGGGAAATTCTGATAAGTATATAAAAACCGAACTTTCAGGGATTCGGTTTATACATAATAGTATTGACAATACGAAGTATGAGTTATCCGACGCTAGAAATTTTAGTCAAGAGGTAGCGTTAGCATTTACTCGTGATGGCCGAGCGGATCGGGCTTGGACTGAGAAAGAATATCAAGGTTTTAAAAACTTGGCCATTGAGAAACATCATGAAGAAATTGCTAAAGTGTTTGAAGGTATTCGACATACTGGTATGCGTATAGATGAAATTGTTAGCTTAAAGTATCAAGAAGTTCATAATGCTTTAAGAGATGGATATTTACATCTAACCAATACAAAAGGTGGCGTACCAAGAAACGTACCATTAACTGAAGGGGCAAGGTCTATATTTGCAAATGTCTTGATGGATAAACAACCTGGTGCTTATGTTTTTACTCCGGCAAAGTATGTACAGACTAGAACGATTCATAAATTTAAAAAGCAGATACAAAATTTCATATATAACCATCGGGACAAAATTCAAGATAAGGATAGAACCCAGTCTGGCCATAACTTAAAAAAGGAAGACAGAGGCGCATTAACGCCTCATGGGTTAAGACATATGTTTGCTAGAGAAGAGTATATGAATAAGAGAGGCACTGGTGTTAGCAAATTTAAAGCAAGATTAGAAGTTGCTAACATGTTAGGTCATGGAAGAGATTCCGTTACATTTATTTATCTAGGAGGAATAAAAGAATGATAAGAGGATCAAAGTTTGAAATAGAACATGTTTTCAGAGGTGCTATTTTTGACCACGAGCAAATCTACAAGGTGAAAAAAATATGTGAAACACTCGGAAAATATATGTTTCTGGACCGGACTCTTTTGGAAGAAAGGGCAGGAGAAAAAATTGGATTATCCTACTTGACCAGGTGTATAAAACATAATATTATTGCTCAACTGAAACATGAGGGATATGAAGGTGGCAGCAAGGATATTTACTATTACCAGTTAGATGTAGGGGGCTATAATTTGCTCCAGAGGGCAGGCATAAGACACAATGAAATGAATATATTAGCAGACCATGAAGTAAAAAGTCGTATATTAACCTTTAATTATTTTATAAGAGATAACGATTTAGACGTTGATCAGGATTATATTCAACCCATAACCCATGTTTTTTATTTTTGTATAGATGGTCTTATTTGTTATTATCCGGATAAAATAACCGAACCTACCATCATTAAAATACTACAGCGTATGTTTACTCGTGAAAAAGATGGCACAATTGTCGTTCCAAGTTTTGAAGAAATTAGTGACCGTTTTAGCTTTAGGGAGATTGATATGGCGTTAATTGATGTTGGGAAAAAGTCTAGGACAACTAAAGAAAAAGAGTAGGAGGAAAGCTATTGAAAAAAGTTATATACATACTTGGTGGAATATTAAGTATTGCAATAGTAATTGCTATTATATATATAACGGGTGCTGTTGCCTCAATAGAACACAGAGATGTTTCGTTTAAACAACACATTCAGGAATACATGAATAAAGAAGTAGAAATTCAGGATTATATTATACATACAGATCAACTTGTAAAAAAACTAAAAAGTCCTTTGAAAGTAGCAGCACAAATAAGATATGTTGATTATCGTCTTCTTATTGGCGAACTAATAGTAGTCATATTTATATTAGCTAAAATATGGATTTATATAGCCATATTTTCCGATTATATGCTTATGTATTTACAAATGGGTGGGATTGTATTAGATAAGAAAAAGACTTTTGGTGATGCAAAATTTATTAGTATAGATGAGTTTAAGAAATACATTAAAAAGAGACTCTTAGCTTTACACGATGGTATAGTGTTAGGAAGTCTCAATAATCCTAATGAGGGTAAAATTAGAAATTTTAGAAGGCAATTGATAACTATACCCGAAAATAGAAGGTTTAATAAGCATATATTTGTAAATGCATCATCTGGAGATGGTAAATCAACATCATTTGTATTAACAAGTGTAATTAATTTGGTTAAAAGTGTTTTTAAGTATAAGCCTAGTTTTCTATTTACTGATCCAAAAGGTGAGCTATATGAGTTACTTTCAGGGTTTTTAAAGAAAGTTAAGGGTTATACAGTGTATTTATTCAATTTAGTTTCAATGAATAATAGCGATAGATTCAATGTTTTAGATTTTATAGAGACACAAGTTGATGTAAAGGTTATTGTAGATACAATCTTGCAAAATACAAGAGTGGACGCTTCAGTCAAAGGCACAAGTGATCCATTTTGGGATGAAGCTGAAAAAAGTATTATACAAGCTTTAGTGTTATATTATAAGTTCTATTTAAAAGAGTTTATAAATATGGCCATGTTATTTGACTTGATTAATAACTCAACCTATGAAGAAATTGATAAAATTTTCATAGATATACCTAATACAGAATCATGTAAGCAAATGTTTAACATTTATAACAAAGCACCAAAAGAATTAAAAGGTAATATATTATTAGGTCTGTGTTCCAGGTTAAGTATATTTACTATGCCAGAGGTAAGAAGGCTTACAGAAAAAACAGATATTAATATTTATGATTTAAAAGATAAACATACAGCAATATTTGCCGTTATTCCAGACACACATGATAGCTTTAACTTTTTAGCTGCGTTATTCGAAACCATGATTGGTATTAAGGTAGTTGAATATACGGACAGAAATAAGCGGAATAAAATGATTAAGAATCGTGAAATATATGCTTTTTTAGATGAGATAGCAAATGTAGGTAAAATACCTGGATTTGAGAAATGGATTACGACCTTCAGAAGCAGAAATTTTCATTTAATACCTATATTTCAAGATGTCATTCAACCTAAAAAGCTATTTGGTGATTCATGGCTGACTATATATGGTAACTGTCACACAAAAATCTGTCTAGGGGCAGGAGACCCTGAAACAGCAAAGTTTTATACTGAGCAAATGGGTATACAATCAATAAAAGTAACTACAAAAACCAAAGATGCAGGTGTATTCAAAATGCTAAAGAATAAACGTTGGTCCCAAACAGATGATAAGACAAATTTAATGAATGCTGATCAGTTATTAACCATGGATATGGATGAGCTAATTGTTATGCGTAGAAGCTGTAAACCCATGAGGTTATATAAATTTTTATGGGAAAATTATAAAGAAGAATATGAGCAGATAGAAGAGCTAAGCGAGACTATTTATGAATACACTCCTGAATGGAGTCTTATGGAAGCAATTTATACTGGAAAAATTGAAGTGACTGAAAATGAAAATAAAACTAACACCATGGGTGAGAATAACGCTGAAACGGAGGAAGAAATTTTCTACATAAATCAAGGTAATGATAAAGGTGAAAGTAATAATGTGGAGTCACAGTTGGACAAGGTAAATGTATTAGAAAATGGAAGTAATCTTTTATAAGAATTTAGAAAACTACTATTGCCGGTTAAAAAGCAATAGTAGTTTTTGTTTACATAATTCTTTATACTGATTTAATTAGTATAATACTAGTTAAATCAGTATAAAGAAAAAATGGAGGTTATTTTGGTAGTATAAATGTGCTTTTATTATTGTAACGGAATAATAAAGTTTGACATGGAAATAAAAAAGATTGTCGTTTATTTTAACGGCAATCTTTTACTGGATAGAACTCCACCTAATAGCGTATGAGGCATTCTAGGTGTCTTATTATTTTTAGAATTATGTCTTGTTATTAATTCATGTGTCAAAAAGTTTATAGCCATTAGTCCAAATAATGATAATGCCCCAAGGTAAATATTTATATTAGCGATATATCCTGAAAAGGCACATATTACTAGGGTAAAAAAGCAAAAATTAACAATAAGCTTTTTATATGTATCCATCCTTATCAACTCCCTTTTATCGATTTTATCATATGTAAGGATATATCTCAATAGAAATAATGCACATGACAACTGTTGAATAGTTTCATTTAGAAAGGAAAGCTTGTTTTTGATTAATTGCAATAAACCCTTTGAAATATAGGTTTTATCATAGGATAATGGTGGATGATTACAAAAAAATATGATTTATACTAATTAAATTAGTATAAATCATATAAAATACTAAAAATATTAGTATAAATATTGACACTGGAAAATATGGCCAGTATAATAATATTTATAAACTAAAAATATTAGTATTAAAGAATGGAGGAAAGGGCTAACGGTATAATCGTAGGAAGATTGTAAAAAAGAAGGGAAGGTTAAAATGAATTCGTTAATTGCTGACAAGTATAAAAATGTAAATTTTAGTGATGAACAAGTTGCAATGGTCACAGAGACAATATTAACTAATGATGAAACGAAGCCAATACTTATCTTAATTAATAAGCATAGTACCTTAATAGATGAAAATAACAAAGGTATATCAAGAAAAGATTTATGGGAAAATAGTGGGTTGCTTCAATACACATTTGAAACCGTTCTACACATCTTATTAGGTGCTACGTTAATCTACCAAGTGAAAAAAGGAAGGGGCGGTAAGGTATTTTACCAGTTAACTTATAGAGGTGGACAAGTACTAGAATACATGCTTTTGAATAATTTAATTTGAGATGGAGGGAGATGCATAAGATGAAAGAAAGCAGATTAGAGGACATCAAAAAAATAGAAGGTAAATTAGAGACAATAAAAACAATGGATTTTGAAGGTTATATTTTAAAAGCACTTAAAGCAATGAACTTAACATTTGTGTGTCCAGGACAAGCTGGTGGAAAAATTGGGGCAGGACTTGTTAAAGCTGGATTTTATACAGTCTTTATAAACACAGCTACCCCAGATATTGAAAATCTAAAAGGTTTACTAAAGGGAGTGGATAAGGAATTATATAAAATTATAAAGTTGGAAGGATTTGAGGGTTGTGCTAAAAAAAGAGAAGTGGGCCTTCAAGCGATTGAAGAAAATACCGACTTAATCGAAAAACAGCTAATGAATGATGAAAGGATAAAGAATTGTACATATACTTTCATAGTTGCAGGTCTTGGTGGTGGTACAGGAACGGGGTCCATTGACTTATTAAGCCAAATTATATCTGCGGTAATGCGATCCGATCAACGAACAAGACCGACTGATGAATATCCCAATGGTAAACCAACAGTTTCAACCATCGTAGCCTATCCAGATTCTTCAGCTGCACAACAACCTTTGTTAAATGCGGCTCAGACATTGCTGGAAATACAAGATTTGCAGGAACAAGGCATTTTAGGCTCAAACTTAATTATAGATAATCAAAAGATGATTGATGATTTTTTAATGGATGAAACCAATACATATAAGGATTGGGTTACAAAAGGTAACAAGATGGCAAGCCAAGTACTCACAGAATTAGCATATATAGCTTGGATGGCAGGAGACGAAGCTTTAGATCCTGTTGAGTATGTGGATATATTATCAGAACCAGGTTCTTTAGCACTTGGGAAATTGAAGTTAATCAATACAGGTGAAAAATCCAATAAAGGTCTTATGAAAGATCCATTTATAGAATCCATTAACACGAAAGATGAACTTAAATATGACGAAATAATACAACAGGCATTTACCAATAGTATATTTGCAAAAGATTATGATTTTGGACTAGCTAAAATTGGTGGCATGGCCATAATTAAACATCCAGAGTCCACGGTATTTGATGTAAAGGATAAAATTAAACTTGAAAAAGCAATGACTAATTTCTTAGAAGGTTCATTGTATCAAGTAGCTCATTTTGGCGTATATAATACGGACACCTTCGGTACTTGCAAGGAGTCGAATAGTAATAAGAATGAAGCTATTATCTACACATTACTCGTAGTAGATGATTTGCCTAAAAGGGTAGGAGAATTAACAAAAGCCGCCTTAAAAAAAGAAGAGGAAAGACAGAAGCGATTAGCTAATCGGAAAAAAGAAACACTTGGAGAGCAAATAAGTAAAGTTAAAAAGAAGGATAGGAAAGAGGTACCAAGTAACACAAAAATGTCATTAAGTGATATTATGGCAAAGTCTAAAAGAAAAAGGAATATAAGTGTTATTTCTGAAACGGCTGCAAGAACTGAACCAGAAGAGAAAAAAAGTGCAATGATAAGTCGATTGAAGAATCTAAAATAGAGAAGGGAGTTACCTTCTCTTTTTCTTGAAAAAATAAGGTCAAAACAATAGCAGCTTGTATCCTTTCAGGAGTCAAGAGAGGTCATGGTTTACTTTTGTCAGTTGGTTTGAATTAAGCTAATCATGTACAATAACGTTTAAACTTTCTTTTTTATCTTGAAATATTGGAAAATAATGTTATAATGGTTAGTATAAGAATGTTGATGACTCATATTTATGAGAACGTTTAGGAGGGATATTAATATATCCAATGTGAAAAAGTACATCTTTCTATTTAGTAGGTACTGCTGCCAGCAGTATTTTTTTATTATTATGTAAGTTTAGTTACTCTTTTAAAGAGAAACGTTTATTAACTCACTTAGTGAGAAAGGTGGAAGATGTATGAGTTTAGGAAAACAAGTTTATGAAGAAACACATGAAGAGTGTTTAAGTTTAGTTACTGCCATTGACAGTCTGTCAAGGGTGACGTTTAGGGATGATAAAGTGAATGATCGGTTGGAAGAAATAATTACCGATTTGAATGCTATGTTTTCATCCTTATAATTTTGCTTAAAATTATTTGGTAGGAAAAAGTTTTTTAAGTTTACTTGCTCTTTTAAAGAGAAACGTTTATCAACCGCGAAGGAAATGTTTATTTTAATTTTCTTCCAAGTAAATGATAAGCAAACATGTTTAAGATCTATATTGTATAAGCTATATAGAAAAAATTAAGAACCCAATGGGGATAGATTAAGTCCCTTATTGGGATTTATTTTATCTCCGGGTAAAGGAGAGAGAATATGAGTTTAGAAACTAATAATGTATCAAGAGAAGAATTTGTTCATATGTTTAGTGCTTTGTTGATGTTGGCTAAACCTGGTATCAAAGCAGTTGATTACGTTGAAGAAGAAGACATGATAATCATCGTAATGGATAATGGGTATAAGTACTTAAATAGTATTGGCAATAATTTTATTGCTATTATGGCGCAAGTATCAACGAGTATGCTGTTCAAATAACGTTTAAGATGACAAAGTTTAAGATCTATGTTTTTTACAAGCATAGAAACGTTTAGGAGGAAAAAAGATGATAATGAAAGATGGCTATAATTATGATTGTAGATGGGTATATCTAAAGGCTATGCCAATGGATATAACTAAACTATACAAGAAAGTCAAATGTTTAGAACTAGATATAATAAAAAATAAGATTTCTATAGGCCTTATGTATGATGAACCCACTGGAATTGGATTGAGTTACCAGACAGTATGTCAGCCAGATTCTACAGTAACAATATTGGATAAGGAAAATTTTGATAATGTTATTGAGATAAGTAAGGAAATCCAAGAAACAGGTGGTTGTTTTGAAACGATAATTTCTTATAAAGCCCATATTAATGGCATGCACAATGAATTTAAAGGAAAATCAAATCAACGTGTAAAGGATGAAGTTTCACAGTTACTACATAACATTGAAAGACCGTATTACGCTTGGTATTCAAGTGAAAGACATATGAAGGTCAGTCTAGAAAAGTGTTATATAGATGTGGAGCAAGAGCAAATAGGTGATATTCTGATGAAAATAGGAGACGTTTTATTTTTAGAACTCACTAAAGAAAATCTAGAATTTTACCTAAAATTTCATCCCAATGTTGATTTAGATGATCCGGAACTCATTAAAAAAGCCGACAATATGGAGTGGTCAGGGAAATTAATAAAATGGTATCAGAACAAAATTGATGTAATAGAAAGTCAATTAAATAAGCGATTTCTAAGAAGAAATTACCGAACTTTGTTAAGAAGAGATATGATTAACTATGTTATAGAAGTTGAGCGTGTTTCAGGTTACTTGTATAGAGTTAAGATGCAAAGTCAAGTAATGGAACAGAAATTAGCTTACATAAGGTATCAATTAGAAATGTTAAAATAAATTATATCTAGGAGGATAAGTATATGAATAAAGTAATTTTAATGGGAAGATTAACAAAAGATCCAGAGGTAAGATACTCACAAGGGGAGAATCCTTTAGCAATTGCCAGATACACGTTAGCTGTTAATCGCAGGTTTAAGAAAGAAGGACAACCTGATGCTGATTTTGTTAACATCGTATCATTTGGAAAGGCTGGGGAATTTGCAGATAAGTTCTATAAAAAAGGACAGCAAGTCTCTATTGTAGGTAGACTTCAAGTAAGAACATACGATGATCCTGATGGCAATAGAAAGTGGATTACCGAAGTGATTGCTGAAGAACAATACTTCGCTGAAAGTAAGGCATCTTTTGAAAAAAGAACGCAAGGACAAAGTACTGGAGAATCTAAGGATGGCTTTGTTCCTGTAGATGATAGTGGTTTAAATGATGATTTACCTTTTTAATTACTTATAAGGTTTAGTAATGGAACGTTTAAGAATAAAAGTTTAAGAATAGAAAGTAGATAGAGTATTCCTGGAGGATGCTCTATCCTTTCTATAACGTTTAGGAGGATAACGATTATGAAAAAGAATAACTATATCGGAAGAATTATCGAGTTTTTTAATAGAAAAAGTGTAACGGTTATATCAGAAGAAAAAGCTGAGGAAGACTATACATGTTCAGTATGTGGTTATCATTCAGTTGCTGATGATGGAAGTTGCCCTGGTTGTGAGGGTTCTATTACAATAGAACATTATGAAGAAGAATACATAGATTATTGTAAAGTCATTGAATGGGACACTGATCAATTTTCATCTTTTGTAGAATTATCAAAGGATGAAAAGATATTATGTGAGTTAGATAACGGTTATACGGTTAAATATTCTATTTTTAAAGATGATTTTTTTGATAAAAAAAGGATGCGTATTTTTATTTATAAAAATGAAAATCTTACCGAACAAACTTGTATAGATATGCCCATATTTCTAGGTTCCTATTATTTAGGTTTTCCAATTGAATATGAAAATCTTTGGATTAAAATAAAGATTTCCAATAAAGAATATTACCATTTAAAAAGCTTTATATATCAAAATGAACAAAGAAAAATGACAAAAAATGAAGCTATGAAACTTTTAAGATTATATAAGCTACTTAAAAAAAATAATTTAACAAAAGTAGTTTATGATGATGGTAGTGGGGATGATTTGGAAGTTACCTATACAAAAGAAAAGGTAAATATGGATTTTTATAAAGATGTGGGACAATGGTATGGTAACCCAGGAAATGAATACAGAAAAGTTAGCTATATATTCAAAGTTGGGGAAAGCCATTGTTTAACAATAAATGAAAATGCATTTGGATGTTAAGAACATAAACGTTTATAAGAAAAAGTTTAAGAATAGAAAGTAGATAGAGTATTCCTGGAGGATGTTCTATCCTTTCTATAACGTTTAGGAGGATAATGTTTATGGAATACAACAATAGAAGTACTGAATTTGATTTAATAAAAAGTCTGGCAGCTGCAGCTAGCCAGAAAGAAATAACGGACATAATGAATGCAGAAGGGTATCGTGTTGTCCATGCAGTAGTAGATGACGATATTTCAAATGCAATCAGTAAGGCTATAGAGCCAAAATTGTTTATCTATGGTCATATATCTAAGGAACTTAGTTCATTTAGGGTTTTGGAAGAAATAAAGAAAATAGGGATAGATCTATTTATGTCAGAGCTTAGGTTCCTGAGTAGAGAACATATTAGAATGGTTAATATGGATATAAAGAATGATTGTATATCATCTACTGAGATAAACATAGGTACTGTAAAATTGCCAGAAGCCTTAGAATATGAAAAAGTTTTTAGAGAGGCATTGATAAATAAGCCTGTACATATTGTATTAGTTCATGAGAACTCTTCTGTTAAGACTAATTTATTAGATCAGAAATTAGGATATGATGTATAAGCAGCTTATCAGGTAATTTAAAAGTCCTTAACGTTGTTAGGGACTTAATTACCATCCTGGTATTAAAAAGCTTGTCAAAATTGATAAAACTATGGTAAAATATTGAAATAGGAACAAATTTATATAAAAAAAGACAAGTAAAAAGGAAAAGTATTTGCCGTACTTTTCCTAGCTAACAAACAAGAAAGCCTGGACAGCTTTAAAATTCTTGTTAAATATGATTCTATTATATAATAAATAGATTTATATTTCAATAGTTTTTGAGAAAAAAAATTGTTTGTTAGCCTTCTGAAGAATTGGAGGGCTTTTTATATGCAACGATACAAAAAACGTATAGGTAGTTGTAAGTTAAATCGTGCAATAATTGATTATAAACTAGAAGCTTTAACTTCTATAGACATTGATGTGTTGCTGTTATTAGGAAAATATCAGGATGCATTTGGTAAAGTCAAGTATATTTACTATAAAGAAATTATAGACAAATTAAATATACATAAGACAAGCTATTATAGAGCATTACGACATCTTAGTGAGCAAAATATTATAGAAGTTGATCTAGGTACAAAAGAGACTTACAAAGATTTAAGATTTATAGATAATGATTATAGTAATGAATACAACGAGAAAGTTAAGAATTACTTTAACATTAACCATCATCTCTTATATACAAGTGAATTTAGGAACTTAAGAAAGAATGCTAAAGTAGGATTAATCCGTATCATAGCCAATATGAACCGATATAAGGGATTTATGAATATTGGAAATGGAAAGTTAAAGCAATACTTTAATACAAGTAATATATACCTTATACGGACTTATATAGAGGATATAAAGCAGTTTATAACAGTTAAGCATAATGACAGTGGATCGCTAACATTATTTTACAAAGAGGTACGAGAAGGGTCTATTCGAGATTTATTTTTAAGTCATATTTTTATGAGTAAGATGAAGATAAACAAAATTGTACATAGCTTATCAGATATTAGGAAGCTGATTAAAACCTTTAATATATTCATAAGCAGAGAGGCCATTAGTGATATATATTACCTCATTGAAGAGCTGACTAAATTGGTAATCCGTTATCAGGATAAGGGATTTGAAACCAAAATATACAATAAAATATTGAATAGTAGATATGGATACTAATACCTACAAAAATGCTTAACCCCTTGTTAAGTTTATTTGTATTGTATTAGATTTATTTTAAAGTAATAATAGAACGTGCAAAAAGGACAAATTGCCCTAAAATGTAAAAAAATGGGGATTGGTTCTTTTTTTTATGCCAAGAAAACTGTGGATAACTTATTTTCGGTCTTATAGAAGTTGCATTTTGTTTAAGAATAAGTTAAATAAGTAGCAAAAAATTAGAGTAATAGTTGCAAAAAATTAAATTCAAGAAGTCCGTAAAAGCCTAGTATCAAGGGGTTAAAGAGGATTTAAAGGTAGCTTACCTATCTTTAATATATTCATTTTACTCTCTCTATCCATAATACTCCAGGGGGTAATTTTTAAAATTTTGATAACAGGAGAAATCTTATTAGGAAAAAATAAGCAAGCTTATTTTCTTTCAATTTAAAATCAAAGATCTAAAGATGTGGAAATTACTAAAGTAATTTCTTTTATCACTTGAATAAAAAAAACAATCAATGAATCACCTAAGATTATAACACAATTTATGTATAAACTCATCACTAAACCATAAAAACCTTACATGAATGAAAAAAAATATTCTTGTGTAATTCATAGTATAAGGTTATGACCATGATGAACTATGACCTATAAAAACCTATATTAATTTGCATTTATGAATTGTAAGTCACCGAATAGTACTTTTTATGTGAACTGATCCTAAACACAAATGATAAATTTACCCATGACAAATAGCCCTTAGTCGTCACTAGAGGCCTTAAATATTTGTTTCTAGAAAACTAATATCTAAAGGTGTACACCATATTTGTCATGTATAATTGTGGGCCCACAATTATATTACGTTTAGAGTATAGACAATTTTTAATGTACTTAAACACATAGTGTAACAATAATTAGGAAATAAATGAAACAAAAATATAAACTATCGGATTATATAACTTCATATATAATTTTTTACTGAGAATTACCTTACCTCAAAAAAAATATATTTAGAAAAATCATCAATATTTGACAAATTATAACTAATTACATACAATATATGGTAGAATAGGTAATAAGAACAATTACTCATTGCTTAATAGGTCCTTATGCATATTTATTATTAAGGATATCTTATATAGTACCTATAAAGCACATTAATACTAACAGATTAAAATGATGTTGGAAAGAAGTGATAATCGTTATACAGGATTAGAGGAAAAATATTTTTTGTATTGGAGGCTACACAATATGATAATAAAGTCAGATAAAAGAGGAATATAATTATATTGCCTTATGTAAATTTATATGGTATATTATAATAGAAAATTATAAGGTTGCCATATCAGTAAAGTACTACCAATACTTTACTGATTACATAGGTGATAACGCACCCACATAGGAGCAAAAAAGCTCCAAAGCAACCCTCAATATATAATAAGATAATACATTGAAATTGTCAACTTGAAATATATGTGAGGAACCAAGAATACGTGAGTGTGTAAGTTATGCATTCACGTATTTTTTTGTATAAAAATGTATGATTATACATGGTGTAATCATATTGTTCACAAGGCTAAAAAAGCAAGGAGGATTGATACATGTGGACATATTAAGAGGTATGATCATAGGATATGAAGATGATCGTGCATTAGTAGAACATAATGATGAATTGGTCATTATTTATGAATCAGAAATAGGAGGTGAGTATAGAAAAGGTAAAATACAGAAATTTCTAGGAGCTTCAATTAATTTTGTTATCTTAGGTGAGGAAAATGGACTAAAAATCGGCAGCAGAAAAAAAGCTATGGAGATACTTCAGGAAGAATATAAGAATCTTAAAGTTGATGAACAGGTTAATATTGATATATTAACCATATTACAAAAAGTCATTGTAGCAGATTGTCGTGGACATGAAGTATACATACCAGTAGAAGAATGCGTGCCATATCGGATGGAAGATTTAAGAGATAGTGATGCATTTAATGTTGGTGATGAGATAGCTGCCGTTGTTATTAATACAAGTCCTCTGAAAGTATCCATAAAGCAAGTTGGTACGCGAGGTAAATGGGATAGTACCCATTGTAAAATTAAATCGCAATATTGCGGCAATGTTGTATCAAAACAAGAGATGGGTGTGTTTGTTAAAATTCCTGTTATTGATGTTCCTGTATTATGTAGACATGTCAACTGGAGAAAAAACTTAGATGTAGGTGATAGAGTAGTTATCCAAATTGAAGATATCAGTGAAGAAAAAAGATATGTATGGGGTCATATAATACGTTTTATAAAGAAGGTGTAAAAATGCGACCAGAGCTTACACATAAAGATGGAAACATATTGGATTTTTTAAATCAGTTTGGCGTCTGTAGAAAAGAACATTTAAGTTGTTTTGTTGGCTATAATATAAAAAATCTTTATCGTTTACAACAGAATAACAAAATTGTTATTGAAGACGAATGCATAAAGATAAAGGCTATTCAAATTGAAAATGCAGAACAAGAAAATGTTCTAAAAGTTTTAGATATACTTCAAATATTATATCAAGATAAAAAAATAACAAAAGATATAATAAGTGTAGATTTACCATATTACGCAGCAGCTAAATTAGCAGAAGTAGAAATTTTCATGTATTTTACAATCGTCAATAAAGGGAGGGAAAATATACAGTGCCGATTGATTGATCGAGAAAACTACGGAAACTTTGTATTAATACTAGAGTCAGAGGACCAAATAGATAAGATAAAGTTAAATACGTTGGCAGATAAAGTGTTTATCTATGAAAATGAAGTGAAGAAACGTTGATATATGTCAAAGATCACGCAATCGATGGTTACATAAGATACATGAAAACAACAAATGTGAATGTCACGGTCACAAAAGATATGATTATAGATATACTGATTGATGCTGCAATAAGCCCTGATAAAGTCATTAGATGTGAGAAGAAAAAAGAAATATTGGCCATCATCAAAAATGATTTTGTATTAATTGCTAAAGAAGAAGGGAAAGACATTCACGTCATAACAGTTGAAAATTATAAGTATGATAAAAAAGTAAATTGGTGGAAAAGACAAGAAGGAGATAAAAATGAAAATCAAAACATTAAAAAGAATTATAAACTTATCAATAAATATGATAATACTCACATTTTTTAGTATGAGTGTCTATGCGAGTGATCCAGACCTAAATAAATTTTCAGAAGGAGTTAACCCAGTAAAGGATTTAATATTGGGGATATCTGCTTTTGTAACTGTTATATCAGCTGTATTTGGAATTATGGTTTATAGAAAAGATGCAGAAAAACGGACAGAAGAAATATCTTCACTACTCTGGGTAGCAATTGCACTTTTTATAGGAGCATTTGCAACTACAATTGTTACTTGGATGTTTTTCTAGAAAGGAAAGTTTATGAGATATGTAGAAACGCCTTTTGATCAAGAAACACCGGATAAAATTATTGGTGGAAAATTAACAGCCAGAGAAGGAGCATGCTACTCACCAACAATCTTTATGACGTTTATTATTACATCAAGTGATGGGTTTGTTTTATCCAGATTTTTAATACAACTTGGGATAGCAGTATTACTCATTATAGTAGGTTCTGTATTCGCCTTTAAGAAAGTAGATAAGGATCATTTAGAGGTCTATTTAGTAAAACTCATAAAATTTAAGCTAAGGCAAAAAACATTTACCTATGATAAATACTAAAATGAATGCCATAGTATATCTTAAATATGTATTATGGCATATGGGAGGCAAAAAAAATGATTCCTATGTTAATAGGTGGGGGATTGGGATTAGTAACATTTGCAATCTATTACTTAATATCAAATAAATTGGATGAAAAGAAAAAAGCTAAAAGACGTAAAGTTAGTAATCAGAAATTGAGTAAGGAAAAAAACAAAAAAGAGTCTGCAAAAAGGATAGAGCATAAAATTGGATTTAGGACCATTCAAAATAATGTAGCAGAAAATCATGATGGTACAATAAATTGCACTATTGATTATTCTACTCCCGATATAGGAAGTTTAAACGATGAAGAAGTAGAGTTATATGAAGAACAATTAAATAGATTTGCATTGAGTTTAAAATTTCCCATAAAAGTAATTACCATGATAGGAAAGGTTACTTATAGAAAGAGTAATGATAAAATCTATGAAACCATCAATAGCGGTCTTTTATCAGAAGGGGCAACCAATTATTCATTGCAGCTGGCACAGGCTCTTGAGAGCAAACAATACGACCGTAAAGAGTTTGAAAAGAAAAAATATCTTGTTGTGGGTGCAAAAGATAAAAGTGAAAAAGAGCGAATTCGAATACTAAAGCAGAGAGCAACACTAGTGATGACCAACTTAACACGATCAAATATTCATTATAATATGTTAGAGACCATAGAAAAAATTGATTTTTTTAATGAGTATATCAATCATGGTTCCAGGATTGATTTAATAGATGCTGAAAAAAAAGGTATCTTTGAGTTATATTCAACCTCTGACATGACAATAGGAGGTGATTCTAATGAATAAAACACAGGAATTAACATGGGACTATACAGGAACCGTTGGTAATTTAGATTTAATATTACCACAAGCCTTCGATGAACATGATGATTATATTTACTTAGGAAGAAACAGATTTGTAAGAGTTTATGGTGTATTAGCGTTACCTTTTCTTGTACATATAGGATATTTTGATCCTTTATACGTAGAATTAGGACAAAACATAGATACGATTGATTATATCGAAAGAATACCAGATCAGGAAGCCGTAAATAAATTAACAACCGAAATAACAAAGGCCCAAAGTAATGCTTCTTTAAATGGTGGAGATGAAAAATACACTCAAAAAGCTAATGATTATAGAAAAATGAGAAAAGATATACAGCTTGGAAGAAAAAAACTTTTAAGTGTAACTAAGTTAATTCGAGTATGGGGGAAAACTCTTGAAGAACTAAATGAGAACAGCGATATTTTTGAAAATCAATGTGAAACCATGAGTATCATTGTTCATTGCTTATCCTTGAAACAAGCGGAAGCTTTTAAATCCACCATGCCATCTATATTGATGACCGAACAGGAAAAAAAGTACAAGAATAATATTACATCAGATGGATTTGCAGCTTTATTACCAGATGGGACGAATGGGTTACAACATCCTGAAGGTTACTATCTAGGGTATACATTAGCAACTAAAACTCGAATATTTTATGATAATTTTGTAGGACCTCCATTATTGTCGAATCCAATGATAATGATAATTGCACCTTCAGGATCAGGTAAGAGTGTACTACTAAAAACAATTACGAGTCGTTCCACGTCCAATGGTGCATGGAATGTATATTTTGATATAGAGGGTGAGGCAGAAAAATTAATAAAGTATTTAGGTGGTAATTATATTGAAATTGAAGCAGGTTCCAAAACAGGTATAAATCCACTAGATTTAGAGGTAGAAGAAGATAAAAAAGGAAATAGAAAAATTGACATCTATGGAAAAGTAGCTGAAATAAGAGAAATGTTATCCATTTTCTGTGAAAAAATGAGAGGTCACGGTTTAAGAGGATTAGAGCTAACGGGCGTAGAAGAAGCAGTAAGAGAACTTTATTCAGATAAAAAAATCACACAAAATCCAGATTCTTTATATGAATATAGAGACGATGAGGGTGATGAATTTAGCATAGGACAGAAAAAGAAAAAAATGCCCATTCTTTCAGACTTGAGGAACAAATTAGATGAATACCCTGCAACAAAAAAACTAGCAGAGCTAATGAAGTTAATTACAGGGGATGGCTCAATGGCATTATTTGATTGTCAAACGACTGTAAAGCTACAACAGGGACTAACTGGCATAGGATTCAAAGGTGTATCTGATGGATTTATGAAATTTTATGCTGTTATAAATGCAATAGAATGGGTATGGAGTGTTTTTGGAAATTATAAGTACAAACATATAAAGAAAAATGTAGAAATAGATGAGGGATGGTATTTTGCGAAATATCCAGCAGCAGCAGCATTACTAGAAGAGATGGATAGAAGGGGCAGAAAATATACTGCATCGCTAATTATAGCAAGTCAATTTATAAATGAATTTTTGGCGTCAGAAAGTGGTCAAACGATTATTGATATGGCTTCAACCAAAATTATTATGAAGCAAAATCCAGATTCTGTTGATAAAGTTGCAGGACATTTTAAACTATCTAATTCCTTAAAAAATGATTTGGTAACCTTTGAAGAAGGAAACGCATTACTTCTTTGCGGAAACAACAAAGTAAAAATGCATGTTGAAGTTTTTGATTTTGAGTGGGAGTATTTTAGAACATAAGGGGGTGCAACAATGATATTCAATGATATTGAAAAGTTGGCAAAATTATTTGCTTATATTATGTCCTTTTTATCCATTATATCCATTGGTGTACTTATAATGATTAACAGAAAAGATCCTGAGAAAAGAAAAAAAGCTATACAAGGATTATTTTATGTGTGCATAGCAGCCTTTGTCATAACTTCCGCTTATTATATAACAAATAATATAAACGGTTTGATAGGAAAATTTGCAAATGATATCAATCATAATTTTTCGGGAGGATCTACAGGAGGGATTACTGCACCTACCACTGATATAAAAATAGGTTTTGGTGAAGGTATCCTGATTGGTATTATAGAGTTCGCCGTAACTAGTTTTAGGGTTATGCGAGAGTGGATATTAGGAGCCGATATAAGTATTCAAAATGTACTATTTAACATAGAGGAAAATCCACTTGTTAATTTAAATGTTCCGTTAAAAAATGGAACAACGGTCAACTTATTTAATTTGATACTTGTATCCAGTGCTGTATTTATCTATATAATGGTTGTGAGGACGGGACATTCAATCATTAATTTTGCAACAGATGAGCGAAAGGGTGCCGAAGTAAGAGAGTACTTACTGAGCTGGGGATTAATAATAATCTATATAGCTTCAGCACCAGCGTTTGTTTATGTGATGTTGGCTTTATCAAATTATCTGCTAGGCTTAATAAATCAAATTGATTTTAACAACAGTTATGCAGCTGTTTATGATATGGATGCAAGAGACTATGGTGTAGGCGTGTCCATTGCAAAGCTCTATATGATCTATCTAGAATTTAAGTTATGGACCATCATGATATTTAGAAAAATTGTGCTTAATGGATTTTATGCATTAGCACCTATTGCTTTAATTGTTGGGCAATTAAAAGAATTCAATGCATCTAATGTATGGTTAAACATTATTATTAAGTTTGCTGTTTATCCTTTTTACTACGCATTCGCATTTGTTATATCCACTGTCGTGTTGAATGGTATGCCAAATGGAGATAACCCTATCGTTATAATCATTGTATATGGAATGATATTTAAGCTAGTAGATATAATTATTACCGTATTTACAGTCCATAAAGTACAAGAAAATGCAAGAAACAATACACCTGGTGGAGCAACCATGATGGGTATGGTGGCATATGCAATAACAACATTTGTAAGAATGAATAATTCAAAAGGTGGAAAGACATTTAATGGAACATCAAACGCAACGTCCAGTACACAAAACAACACAACAACGACTGGTTCAAAAGTGTTTTCAGCAATAACAAGTTATGCGAGTAATGCTGTAAAAAATACGGCCAATAAGATTGGTGTAAGCAAAGGACTAGTAGATGGTGTAAGTCATGGACTAAGTAATGGAGCAAAATATGGAGGCATTGTAGGAGGGGCATTAGGCAAGGCAGTAAATAGTAACATTACAAAAACAGCATTGGCAGTAGGAGCGGGTATGGCAGTAGCATCTGTAGGGGAGAATCCGCTAACAGGATTAGCTGCATTTCAGGGAACGAAAATGGTATTAAACAAAATGCCAATGGATAAGGTAGGTAAAGGATTAGGTAAGGTAAGTGGAGCTAGTGCAAATGCTATAGTAGGAGGTATGCAGTCCATAGGTCAAGCAATGTCAAGTAAGCATACACAATCATTTGCATCAGCAGATATTAAATCACATAGTAGGAGATAGAGAAAATGGAACAATTCATAAAAAGAAAAATTCAAATGTTTCTCCTAAAGAAATCGCCATACCTATTATTAATTGTATTATTTATCGTTATTATTATAGGCATTGCTGAAATGATATCAAAAATACCTTTCGTAGGTGGATCACTAAACCAAGAGAAGATAAAAGAAGTGCAAGCAGAAATTGGAGATCAGATAGGCATAATAAATTATGATAAGGTAAAAAAATACATTGAAATTGAAGAAAACTCATACCCCAAAAATCAAAATGCCAATATCTTAGTATATGAAGAAACACTAACAGAAATAGCTCATAGAGATGATAATTTTTTATTAGCTAAAGCTAACCACGATAAAACGGAAAACGTTCTGTTTAGAATAGGTGATACAACAAGAGTTTATAGGTTATGGTGGCAATTTCTTGCAGGCGTAGATGTCATTGCGACAACATCTAATGACATAAAAGATATGTCTGTCATGAACGTCGTTAAAAAAAAGCTAAGTCCCATTTTTGAGTATACGTTTAATATGAATAACCTAAGTGATTTTGAATATTATCAAACACAATATTCATCAGTCTATACCCATAAAAAAACGTATAAAAACGGTGTATTTGAAGGTTCAGAAAGGCATCAAATTAATACAACTAAAAAAATTCCGTTACCTTACTTAAAAAGTGTTAGCACCATGTTTGAAAATAAAACGTTCAGTTATAATAAGACAATTATTGAAACAAGTGAATGGCACTTAACGGACCAAAAGGCAGAAGTTAGGTATGAGTATGAACAAAGTGAGGATGGTAATTATGTGTATGTTAATGGAAACTATGAAAGAAGAACATCTGCAAATAAAAATTCGGAACAAGGTGGATATATCGAAGACGACAAGGGAGCTTATGTAAAAGTATCATCCTACTATATCTCTTATAATCAAAAGTATCATAAAGGAAAACAAAGATACAGTTATGAAGAACCAACTTTAAGAGAGCGTTACAATAGGATTAAAATTACGGAAGAACTTTATATCTATAACAGAACCAAAACAGAAGGCTACAATATTGTCAATAGTAGTTCCCAAAATACAAGATATGATGAATTTATAGCCACACACAACTTAGAAGATAAGTTAGTAGAAAAGGATAAGGAATTAATTTTACATACAGGAGCTTTATTCCCTGAATCCTACGAGTTTAGTTACAACGCCAATACCTACTTAGGTCATAATTCAAAACTCATTGTTAATGGTGGTTATGAAGGTACAGGAAGTTATAAGGTAACAGATGAACAAACAAAGTTTATTTTACCCATTAAATTCAGTGAAAACGTGAATGAGAAAAAAATTAATATATCTTCTCATTTTGGGCCAGGTACATTGACTATGAATGGGATAACAAAACATAGGTTCCATCATGGAACAGATTTTCCTATTATAGTAGGGACACCTATCATAGCAGCTAGCAAAGGGAAAATCCTACGGACAGGAAATGGAAAGATCGCTGGTAATTATGTTGTCATAAAACACGATGATGGATTTATAACCAAGTATTTTCACTTGAATTTGATTATGTGTAAGAAAGACCAGGAGATTGATACAGGAGAAATAATTGGCTTATCAGGAAATACAGGTTATTCAACTGGACCACATTTGCATTTTGAAGTTATCAATCCACAAGGTAATCATGAAAACGCAATGATTTATTTACCATTAGTAAAGGATGATTAGATGAAAAGAAAAATTGCTATAGCTACAGCAATTGAAAGGCTTAATGAAACATTGATAGAAAAAATTAACAATAAGTATACTTGTGAAATCGTACTATATCGGGGATACCTTATAGAACACGCATTTGATATTGTTATATTAAGTAGCCGATTAGATGGTGAGGAAGATTTAGAAACAACTTTTCTGGAACTAATAAAGCAAGGGAAAAGGATAATATTTTTAACCACATCTGATAACGAAGAGGAAAAGAGATTATGTATAAAATATGGTGTATTTGATATTATATTTGATTCATTAAAGCCTTCAGATATTATTCATTTAATTGAAAATCCAAAATCTGTAAAAGAGATGTCACATGTTATTGAAACTTTAAGAGAAAAGCCAGATGACAATAATGAAAGTAAAACCAATAGCTTGAAAGTTGAAATAGTGGATGAAAGTATCAATCAACCTAAAAGTGAGCCTACTAAGAAGAATATCGTTCATAAAATAAATAAACTCACAAAGAAAAATTCCTTACTTGATGTTGATAGCAATGAGTTAAATGGGAAAGAAAATAATACATTAGATAAAATGAACCTTTATAAAGAAGGAAAGAAGGAACCAAAAGAAGATATAGAAAGACCTGTTGTAACCATTATTAAAGATAAAATAATAGGTACATTGGTAATAGCAGTAACAGGCTCAATGCAGCGCATTGGGACAACCCATACATGTATTTCTATAGCAAGTTACTTAAAAAGTTTAAATCAAAGTGTGGGCGTTGTAGAAATGCACGAGAGTGATAATTTTTCAATATTAAGAAATGCTTATGAAGATGTTATAGAAAAGGAGAAAGGTTTTTTATTAAATGGCTTTCATTTCTATAGTTATGAGGACAGCATAAACTTTTTTGAAATATTACATAATGATTTTAATTACATCGTATTGGATATGGGTGATTTTAAAACGTGTAATAAAACTGAATTTCTCAGAGCAAATATAAGGATAGTCGTTAGCGGGGTAAAAGATTGGGAAATACCTAATTTGGACCAGTACCTAAAAGAGAAAGATTTAAAGAATAAATCGAAGTATTACTTCACTTTTTCAAACAAGGAACTTTTTAAGTTTGTGAAATACAACTTAAGTGGTTTGGAGTGCTATATGGCTCCTTTTACACCAGATCCATTCACAGTTGATGAAAACGAAGTATTTTCTTCGATGCTAAAAGATGTCATACCGACTAACACTATGAAGAAAAAGAAAAGGCTATTCAATATATGGAAGGGGGGGATAGGAAAATGAAAAGGAAACCAGTTTTATTAAAAAAAGAAGTAGAAAAGGAAGTGAAGAAGGAAAATGTAAAAGATGAAAATATAGACGATAAAACAGTCATCCAATCGTTTAGAAAACTAATAGTAGGTGTATATGATAATGCTGAATTTGCAAGTGAATTTGCTTTATTTATCGCTGAAAATACAACATTGAAAATACTGCTTATTGATGCAGACACATTACATCCTATTATAGCTGAAACATTAGCAATGAAACATACATTTAATGCTAATATTAGCACAAGCATCAGAACCACATCATCCTTTAACATGGCCATGGATTACATGGCAAAAGGTAAACCTACCAGGGAAATATTTCAGGAGATGTGTATAAAGTGTAAATCATTATATGTATTGACTGGAAATGATGACTTAAATATGTATGAGTATTATCCAGAGAACGCATTTAAGGAACTACTTATCATGGCTATAAAGTGTTTTGATATGGTGATTGTCAACACCAACGCATGCATATATGATGCCTTTTACGTTGATACATTAGATACATGCGATACAATGCTTTATCCGGTGGAGTTAACAGCAGATAAATTAAAAAAAGTGAATCAGTATGTGATGTATGGTTTACAGAAACGATCCATTGAAAAAGACCGGCAGAAGATAATAGGCTTCAATTACTCACCATTACATATGCCAAAATCAGAAGTAAAGGCTGCAACAGAAAAAAATTTCCTAGGAACAATCGTTTATGATGAAAAACGGATCAGCGCTAGGAGTAAATTTCACAAACGATATAAAATGAGTAGAAAAGTTAAAAATGATTACATCACATTACTCAAAAAATTCAACATACATCTTGGTAAAAGGGGCTTTTTTAAGAAGAGGTGAAATGGATGCCTACAATCAATACGTTTACAAAAAGAGAACAGACAAAACACATTGAGAGAGACCTAGTTAATAAGAATGAACTATCACTAATTGAGGAAATAAGACATAAAATTGTTACAGAACATGCGCTACTCATCCACAGAATCTCCGAAGGGGCTGACAAAGAACCCCTTCTAAAAGAGATTAAAAAAATGATTGATACGTATCCTTATGGCGATAAGGAGCGTATATTTCAGGAAATCAATAACTTTATGTATGGGTATGGTATTCTTCAAGACTTAATAACTGATGATACCATCTCGGATATTGATTTTACCCGGTATAACTATTGTACCATAAAAAGAAATGGTGTAAAAGAAGAAGGAAATATCTCCTTTATAAACACAAAAGAGTTTCAAGATTTCGCAATGTTAATGATTGCTCGAAATGGTGGAATAATTGATGAGAACAATACCCATTGTCGAGTATCCGATGAGAAATATAGATTGCGTATCAATGTATCCATACCACCTCGAAATGTAACAGGTGCATCTATGATAACGAGAAAGCATCCGATACACCCATATAACCTTGATGATTTAGTAAAACTTAATATGCTCACAGAAAAACAGAAAGAATTTCTGATATGTAATGAAAAAAATCTATCGCTGAATCTTATTATATGTGGCAAAGGTGCATCAGGGAAAACAACGCTACTACGAGCCATATTAATGGAGGCATACCCAATGAATACATACCTGGTATGTGAAAAAGATACGGAGTTGTATATGAATGATTATGATAACTTTGTCATTCAAAGAATTAAAAAGAAGGAGTTAGGCGGCGTAAAAGTTGAACTAGAAGATCTTGTAAGAGAAGGTCTAACCATGTCAGTGGATTGCATGGTTGTAGGAGAAATCGTTGATAGTGAAGCATACAGTCTTATTAAAGCAGGGTCAACGGACCACAAGATAAGGGCAACCTTGCACAGTAAAGGTGCTGAAGCTGCAATCAACAGATTAATAACACTTATGGAATCTGCGGATAAAAAAATACCTATACATACCCTAAAGGCAATCACGAGCCAAGCTGTAGATATAATCATTTATATGAGCGATTTTAAAGTACAACAAATTGTTAAGGTACAGGGGTATAACCGGGAAAAAGACACATTTGAATTTGTGGACATTACAGAAGGTGGGGCGGAACATGCTAAATGAGCTTATAGAGTTATATGCGATAGCAACACTATCTTGGCCAATTTTCATCTTATTCATTATTATACTGGTTACAACCATCTTAATTGTTGGCATAGTTACCCTTAAATTGCCTATAGGATCAACTTTAAGTACCACTGTTAAGTCCATTAAAGGTGGCTTTAAAAAACTTGATAGAAAGGCTAATAGGAACCTTATAAGGATAGTACAGTCACAAATGAAGGACGATTATACACTTAAACTTAATTTCTTAGAGAATATGGACTTGACATTGGTTCAAAGAAGTAATATCAAGAAGTACGTGCCATTTGTAAATATCTATACACTTTTAATCCTTCAAGGTATTATATTTGTCAATATCTTTCCTAGAGTGTATAGCATCTTTCACTCTGTAATAACCGCCATACTTATTGGTGTACTAATATGTTTTCTACCAGTGGCCATATTAGATGGTATGGGCAGGTATAACTCCAATAGGATTAGATTATTAACAACGGATTTTCTATCGGTATTACACAGTTTCCTAGAAATACGAAGTGATTTGCTCTACGCAATGGAAAAATCCATTGATAATATACCAGAGCCTTTAAAAAGTTTCGTCATAGAATGTGTGGTCCAAATTAAAAACGGAGTGGATATAGAAGTTGCACTTGATCTGCTATCCTACAAAGTCAACATACGTCAGTTTTATAGTGTCGTCTTAAATCTAAAGCAAGCGGTGAAAAGTAAAGGAGATGTTTTAGAACTGGTCAGAAGATTAGAGGACGAGGCCTTTATGCTGGAAGAAGAATTTGACAACCGAAAGATGAAGAGTTGGTCAGACCGAATATTAGTTAACATCATCATGGTAATAGCCATTCTAGTTGTGTATTATTGCGTTCAACTAAATGCAACATTAAGAACTTTATATTTAGGTACCACAGAAGGAAGAATAATCTTGAATGTATCATCGTTGTTATTTGCAATTGGATTTTATTTTAATCTTAAAATAGAAAAATTTAACCATTAGGAGGTTGTGATTGTGCAAGTAAATTTACTAGAGGTATATACTAGGGAAAAGATTGTTGAAGATATCAACAAATATGGTGGTTATCCAGTAATTGAAATGATTCAAGATACATTTAGGATGAAAGCCAAGCCAACAGGACATAATCTATATGCTGATGGCGGGATGGGATTTAATGTGAATGGTGGTAGTTTAAATCCTGAAACCCCACAGCATACATGTGTTAGCATATCAAAAGATGCTAGATTGTATCGAATAGAGCCTAACCCATATTGGGATGGAAAATCCCTTAACAATATAGGTATCTTAAATAATGAAAATAGATTAATTGGTGTCATTTATTACCCTGAGCACCTATATAATGGGGGTTTAAAGGAAGGAACTTTTAAAATGTTGACTAAAGCTATATTGGGTAAGAAGGAGGAGCATACCAAGTAATGATGCCATTAATATTAGCTGCATCAATACCCTTACTGGAAAAATTGATTACACTAATAGTAAGCATAAACAGAAGAAGGAGGAGTTAATATGAGAAAACATGGACATGGAATGGTTGCAGCACAAAGAATACTGCAAGAACGTTTCAATAATGAAAATGTAATTGTCGTACATCTGGACACAGAAAATGATAGACGAAGTACGAAAGAAGGTGTCATCATTGGGATGTCTTCAGCTAATAAACCAATTGAGTCATGTAGCTATGTGAACAAAAATCAATAGATGGGGAGGATGTGCATGTGAATACAGATCTTATCCTGAACATGATGCAGACAAATTATATATTTACGCTATTACTGCTTGTTGTAGTGGTAGTTACCATATACCTGGCTGTTCAATTATATAAGTATGTGACCTCAAAATTAGACAGGACATTGGATAAATTAATAAGTTATCGTAAGCAAAAGCGAATATTCAAGATGGCCAATATGAGAGTTAAACTAAATAATAAACAAATGCAGAGCTTTTACAAAAGATGTGAACTTCGAATGCTTAGGGCAGGAGAGAATAGAAAAAGTATGGTATATAGCTATATACTAATGGGTTATGGCTTCCCGTTATTCCTCTTGCTAGCCTTAATATTAGCTGGATATTTTATAGAAGCCATGCTACTAGGATTTGTTGCTAAGGGACTTATTGAATTATACATTGTAAGTGAAATAGAAAAGCAAGAAAGAATGTTTCACATTGAAGGTTACAAGATATATAAGTTTTTGAACAATCAAGTAAGTAGTGGAATAAGTACCTCAACAGCAGTCAAAAACTTATACAAAGCCGTTCATGATCCCCTATTAAAAAGTCGATTGATGTTAATGGGGTCTACGTATATCAGTACAAATGACATAGACAAGTCCCTATCATACATAACCAATTATTATAAAACCTATGAGGCTAAATCCCTGGCTATTGCAATAAAACAGGGTGTAAAGACTGGACAAAACAGTAATACAATAGATAAGAAGGAAAAAAAGCTATTTGGAAAATATATGAATATCATAAAGTTAGAAACAGAAAAAATAAAAATGAAACGCATTGGCATAGCATTTATGTTTGTAGTCATCATCATGATTATTGCATTCTACCCAATTTTTAAAGAACTGGGCAATGCTAAACAAGCGATATTTTAAAACAATGAGGAGGAATAAAAATGAGTCAATTAACAAAATTATGTATTAAGGTAAAATGCACACTAAAGGATAAGGTTAGCATGTTCCTAGAAGATGAAAGAGGGGTATCATTCATCGGTATGTTAATCGCATTAGCTATCGTTGTGCTAGTTGGTGCCTACGTAGCTTTGCCTGGATTTAGAACTTTTATGAGTGATCTAATGACTGATTTAGGCACTTGGTATACAACTAATATAAAAGATAAAATTTTTCCAACAGCATAAGTAGGTGAGTCAATGGATAGCATTATAGGGATAGTTTTTAAAGGGATAGGCATGGTGTTTTTAGTAGCCTTCGTGGTTATATTACTTCAAATATTTATTCCCTTTGCAGCGGAAAGAGAATTTGCTATAGCAAACACCCCATATAAAGACAAAGCTTTAAAAGATGGGGGATTAACAAGTCTTGAAATTACAGAGCTGAAAAATAAGCTTAGTGCAATGGATGGCATTGAAGATTTGACTGTCAACATAAGTTTGCGTAACACAAGGAAGTACCAGGAAGATATTGTATATACCGTAACAGCGAAATATAGGTACAGTACATTGGTATCAATATTCACAAGGAAAATGGAAGAAGTAACATTAACGTATAAGCGTCAGTTTCCCAATAAAAAAGTGTTAAACTAAGGAAAGGCGAAGTGGTCAATGTGAAATGTTTAAAAGACAATAAGGGTAGTTCAGGTATTTTGTCCATACTTCTAATTGCATTCTTTGTTATTTTCCTTATTATGCCCGTCTTTGCAGCTGTATTTGAAAAGCAAATGATGACTAAAATAGCTAGAGATACAAAAAGTATTATAAAAGACTCCTTAGAAGCTACATACACAACGCTCAATATAGAAAAAACATCCATAAAAGATATTGAGTTTACCAGTGATTTTAAGCAAATATTTGATAAGTACGTAATAGATAACTTAAACTTAAATGTAGATTTTACACCAACAGATAAAAGTATGGCAGATGCAAAAGTGCAAGTGACAGAATTACAATATGAAGATCGCACAAGAAAATTTATTAACGTAAAAGTCATTTTACCCATTAAACCACACATCTACCGTCAGATATTGTTAAGTATAATGGGAAAAGAATGGATAGGCTATGAGATTCCATATACTCTTAGCCTACCAGTTGACAATTAGAGGGAGGTTGATGGATGTTAAGGCAGATAAAACTTAATAAGATTCTCATCTTTATTATCATACTTCTTGCAGCTCTTGGAGGCATTGTTTATCTTATTAAGAGTACTGTACCAATGGAGCTAGAAAAAACAGTATATGTATTCAGTAAAAGCCTTGAAAGAAATACAAAAATAACAGATGAGTATATCTCGGAGAAAAAATTTCGATTATTAAACGTTCCTAGTGGAGCTATAACAGATAAAAGTATGGTGATAAATAACTATACATCACGTTCTGTTGAAAAGGGTGAAGTAATAAGTAAAAACAGTTATGCGGAAGAAAAAAAAGAGAGTACATACATGGCAAAACAAGGACATGTTCTTGTAACGATCAAGTTTGATAGTCCAGACAGGGCTAACGGATTTAATGTAGATAAGAACCAGAAAATAAGATTAATTTATTCACCATCTAGTGGACTAGCAGAAACAGTTCCAGAGCACTTTAAAATAACGAAAGTTATAGATGCTGAGATTATTGAAATACAAGATATTAATCTCTTTACAGAAGGTGAATTAGATTATATGGATGCAAAAGCAATGTATATAACATTTGAAGTCACAGAAACAGATGCTATTTTCATTGTTGAAGTAAAGGACAAAGGTCGAATAGAAATTATAAGTTAGGGAGGATTACACATGGAATATTTAAAAAAGCAAGAAAATGAAGTAATTTATAAAACTGGAGAAGATGGCGTTGTAAATTGTTTTAAAGCTAATTTTGGTGACACTTATACACAGATAAAAAAATATGAAAATCTGGATTTAGATGACTTATACGGTGCGTTATTTAAAGTCTGTAATATACCCTTTGCAAAGATAAAAACATCATTAGTATACGGACAAGTCAGAGATGAGGAAGATTTTTATGTTGATGATGTTGGTGTTGAAATAGATGAAACGAATATAACACTATCGCTAGAACTAAAGATTAGAAGTGTAAAAGACAATCAAGCATATGAGATGCTTTTTAAAGAAATTGACATAAAGGATGTCTCCATGAACAGTTATTCAAGGCCTCATGAAGGGACTGAGAAATATTATGTAAGCAGTTTAAATCGTTACTTAAAGGTATTTAAGATAATGGAGGGAAAAAAAGAAATCGTCTTTGTACGTGAAAGAATACAGGAAGAACGGCTTATGGATTCATCTACTCATCGAATATTTTTTAGATTTATAAAACAAGATTGAAAAAATCACTCAAAAGTGATATAATAATATTGTAAACAGAAGTTGCTACAGTCAAGAAGTACCGCAAATACTTCTTGACTAAAATAGGTGCCCATACACCCACACAAAACGCATTTGTAGCAACTATATAAAATATAAATTAAATTTATGTAGTTGTCAATACAAGGTAGAAAGTCTTCTTTTACAAAAAAGTGTGTGGTGTAAACTATATGCTTTTTTTAGATGGAAGGAGAGAGAGAAGTGCAAAAGAAAAATATTGAGTCCTTTGAAATGATGTTTTCAACAATGGAACATGGTATAAGGACAGGAAGAACAGCTTATTACCTAGCTCTTGAAGAAGGACTTACGGATGTTGAAGTATATAATACAGTTTTTGGAGCTGTATTACACGATATCGGTAAATTTAATCTTGATGAGCACATATTGAGTATACCTGGCCGACTAACAGAAGAACAATATGCATATGTAAAAAATCATGCAGCATTTGGTTTTAAATTACTATCAAATAGCTTTAATCAAGATATACAAGAATCAGTATTGCATCATCATGAACGTCTTGACGGCAGCGGGTATATGCATAAAAAAGAATTTTCTATTTGTACAAAAATAATAGCTATTGCAGATGTATATGATGCATTGACTAATAAAAGGTGTTATCAACAAAAAGTTTTTACGCATCAAGAAGCTATAGCTGAAATGAAAAAAAATAATGGATTTGATAGGCGGCTGCTAGATCACCTGGAATGTATGATGGATGATAATAAGAAGGTGATTGTGTGAAGTTATCAGCAATGAGTGAAAAAATAAAAATAGATATTATTAACAAGTGTGGGTTAAAGCACAAGAAACTTTGTAGATATAAAATTCGATTATTCCACAACATTGATAACATCGAGCTAAACATCTACAGATGGAAATTAGTTAAAACAATTTACTACCCACAAGAGCATTTTCTATTTAAGGAACTTGAAGATATGATTAGAGAAAATTTCTTAAAACGATTAAAAGCTAAAAAGTGGTGTTAAATAAGATGAATTATCAGACAACTAATCCTTGATCCTCTTCCTGAAGGTATTAATTGTCTGATAATTATACGAACGTTCCCTATTAATAACTGACAAATTAAGGAGTATTATGTATGAAAAAAGGAATCTTAACTTTACTATTAGTCGTAACACTAGTAGCAAATTCGATAATGATAAAAGCTGAAGATAATTTGTTTAACGACTTGCAAAACAATCATTGGGCTATCCCCAACATTCAAAAACTTGTAGACATGGGTGTTATCAATGGATTTCCAGATGGGTCCTTTAAACCTAATTTTAGCGTTAATGTGGACGCATTTATCAAGATGACTGTGACAGCCATGGGCTACACAAGTATACAAAATGGATCGCCATATTGGGCGCAGCCATTTATTGATAAAGCAATGGAACTTGGTATTATTCAAGAAAACCAATTTGCTTCTTATACTCAAGCTATTACAAGAGAAGAAATGTCCAGTATTATCGCTAAGGCTATTAAGGATGAAGACAAGGCAGATACCAGAAATCTTGTGGAAAACTATGTGAATGATTTTTCGTCTATTTCCTATACGTATGTGGAAGATGTAAAGGATGCATATGCTTTTGGAATTATTACAGGTATGCCAGACAATACGTTTAGACCACAGGATGAATCTACTAGAGCACAGGCAAGTACCATTATACATCGTATGATCGATGAGAAGGAGAGGAAGCCTTTTGAGCCTACAGAATCACCTACAGATGATAATGGTCAAGGTGGTAATGATTCAGGGGATGGTGGTAATGATGGTAGTGGTTCGGGAGAAGAACCTACCCCTATAGAGCATATTCATAAGATTGAGAACGGGAAGGTTGTTTATAGTACGGAGAAGATTATGGAGATATTAAAGGGGTATCCTATTATAGAAAATATGTATTACGACACCTTTGAAGAAAATAATATGAAGTTTACAGACCAAGAATCAGAGAGACAAAAATATAGCACATTGGCAATTGAGACAAAGGAATTTGTTGAGACATTGTTTAGTAGAAACTATAAAACATTAGATAAAGAAAAAGAGTTAGAAACATTACTTTGGTGGTTTCAAGGATGGTGGGGTTATAAGAACGAAAGACATGCCCCAAAAGATTTTGTTAATTTGTGGTTAGATGAAACGGAAAAATGGAAAATACAACAGGAAATGATACTTGTAACAGATAGCTATAGAATGGTCTATGGAACAGATAACGGTAAAGCTGTTAGAAGTAGAATTTATTTTAAATATGATAACCATGAAAATCATGAAAACATAAAATATGAATTTGAATTACTAGAAAAAATGTATTCACAGGTTGAAAATCTGCAAATGGGTAAGTGGTACTATGTAGATGTAGATGTAGAAATGTGTAATCCTGTTTCAAATGCTCCAGTAAATTGGAGTACTTATACCTACACACTATATACTTACACTTATTTAAGTGATTTTAAACTAGTTGAAGGACAGTAGGTGTTAATATGAATAAACATATTAAAAGATATTTAAGCTTTATATGTATAATTACATTCTTATTAAACTCTTTACATGTATTTGCAGGTACAGGGGGAGTTATTGATTATGAAAACGGTAAAATAACCGATAATGATGATGGGATACCAGTATTTCGCTTTAAAGTATCCGCTACTGCAAGTAGCAGTAAGTATAGATACAAAACCATTGGGTGGAAAATGAAATTCACACCTGAAGGTAAAACCCAATCTTCTGTTGGTACAATGCCTTATACCTTTGAAAGTGTTAGTCAAGATTTAGTTGATATTGAACTAGAAGATATCTTCGATAAGACTAATTTACCTGACGAAGATAAAATGCGGGGTGGCGTCATTGAAATAGATGCAATACAAATTATTACTATCTATGGCGTTCCTATGGGATATGATAATAAGCCTGTTGATCCTAATAAGATTTTGGGTTGGGAAAATGATACGCAGATTATATTGGATAATAATTCCAATACCTCTTTAGGAAATCAGCGTGTAAAGATATTTACAGATGACTCGTCAGGTATTCTAGGCGGTTTACCCCATGGTTTATCTTGGAGTGATAATACAAAAGGCGATTTAACAAGTTATTATGATAAAAAAGATGTTTACCCACCGTTAGTAGATAAAGCTTCATTCAATGTTGATGTTGACCTCGAAGTAATGTCATCCGTTGATGACCATACCATAGATATGTCAAAAGGTGAAGGTTCAGCGCAAGTAAGAATCCATGTTAAAGCAGATATTAAAGACATTACAAGTATTTATACGGAATACTTAAATAACCCAAGTAATATTAGATTTATTACCATAACATTAGAGGAACAAACAAGTAAAAAGAAGCTAACCAAAACAATCACAAACCTCACATCTTTGAGTGGAACAGCAGATTTTACTTTCGATTATTTACCAACGGATATTGAAGATGGGGATAGTGACCTTGATGATAGTGTTACAAAAGATTATAAATGTGAGGTTGAAGTAAGATATCTCTATCATTATCGTGGGTATGGTTCTGGTTCGACCAGTGCCGAACTCATAAAAAAAGCCCCTATCCCAGATGGTGACCCTTTAGCCATCCTATCCGTACCCGATCAAGTACTTGTAGACGAAGAAATCCTTGCAGATGGTTCGGGTTCAATCGCACCAGAGGGAGCAACCCTGGTTAATTATTCATGGGAAGTTGAGAGCCAAGCATTACCCAAGGAAGAAGGTAATAAAAGCATTACATTAACCTATGATGAACCTAAGACCGTTACGGTAGCCTTAACCGTTGAAGATAGTAATGGTAAGACGGATACTGTCATGAAAGATGTAAAAGTGATTAAGAAAGCCAGTCCACCTATTAACTGGTCACCAGATGTTATCCTATCTGCACCAAGTATTGTCATGCAGGGTGATAGCTTTTCCCTTTATGTGAATGCAACGGACCAAGAAGATGGACCATTAACACCAACTCTTAGTAAACCATCATCACTCGTATTAAGTGGTCCCGTACATAATGGCGATAACACGGCTAAATTTATGCAAAGCGGTATCTTTACCGTTACGGCCAAAGCAACGGATAGCGGTGGTAAAAGTGATAGTGCCAGTACACAAATAGAGGTGTGTCCACCGAAGCCCCTAGCCATTATTAGCGAAGATGGGGATTACAAAGTAGGACAAACCGTCGTCTTAGATAGTTCCAACTCCAAAGCTGTAAGTAAAACCTATCCCATTGACTGGACGCTAACCAACTGGACCATTACACCCCTTGGCAGTCTTACAAATGATGATATTTATACCAAGAAGCTTAACGACAAAGAGATCGCTTTTACGTCTAAAAAGTCTGGCAAGGTAGAAATAGCCCTTACTGTAACCAATACACTTGGTTATTCCAATACAAGAACCATAGAACGAACCATAGTGACTGATGCACCACCAATAGCTGACTTTACACTCATTGAAAAAGTTTATCGGGACAAGGACAATGAGAAAAAAGCCATTGTCAGAGCCTTTGATACGTCAAGTAGTCCTGATGGTGACAGCATCACTAAAAGAGCTTGGTTCTACGCATTTGACAGTGATAACAATGGTATTTTTTCAGACGATACCTGGTATTATCATAACGGTACAAGTTGGGTCGATTCTGGCACAGCTTACAACAACTTATTTACCTTTGCGGATACGGTGAACACAGGCAATTTAACCGATGTGACCGTTGAAACAACCCATGTGGGACGGTACAAATTTGAACTGAAAGTGTACGAAGAACACGATAACAGGCTTTTGGAATTTGTGGATACATCTTATATTTTAACAGATGATACCGCAGACAAGCCAGGTGAGGAATGCATTGCGGAAGTAGATAACATAGCCCCAGTGACAGCTGTCAAAGTGGATGTATCTAAAGACGAAGTCTATGATATAGTCGTTGTTACGGACTATAAAGATATGGATTTAATTTCTTTACAGACTGAATTAAATCTTTTAAAAGCTGAAGCTTTTGCTAACAATAAAGATTTTAATATACACATGGTGACCGATAAAATAAAGGTTGGTCAGCAACATAAGATAAAAAACTATTATACGTATGCAAGAAATATCTATTTATCTTATTACCTCGATGGTGGTTATATGGAGTATACAGGTCCAGATGGCTATGAGCAAACAAATTATAATCGTGATTATCGCTCACATACATTATGGTATGAAACAACACAAGCCTATACAACCCCAACCATACCATTTGAAAAAGGGGATCATGTAGAATGGCAACGCACATCTTTTTCAGAGTATAAAAGTGGTTCGCCCAGTTACGATTATTCAGGTGTACGATTCGAGTTTTATAATCCTGATAATAAGATTGCAACTCGTATTAAAGAGGATATCATAACTAGTGGCCATATACAAACGCTTTATTGGGCAAAAGTTTTTAACAGTATAGGTGTTATTGATGAGAACGTTTCTATATCAAATACCTGGACAATGACTTCAAACTCAACGCCACATGATTTTTATTATGATATACATGCAATGGATTTCTCAAAAGTAAAAGATGTAAGCTATGAAAATGGCAGCAAGAGGATATTTTTATTTTTCACTAAAGGTACAGGTTTAAATTATGAGTATGATGGGTATAACTATTCAGCAACAAATATAGAAAAAGATTTTGTTGATTACCTTGTATATAATGATTTTGAAACCTATGTCGTAACGTCTAATGAGAGCATATTAGGTATTAGATTTGATAACAATAATTATGGTTCCAATATCAACAATCAATACGCTTCATTAAGAGAATTGGCACACTGCTCACCTGTCCGTGGTAAATATGTCGTAGGTGGTCCAACTACAGATATATGGAAAGAACAATTGCTTCATATCACTAAAAACAATGTGATCATGCCAAATGAAGTAACTGTCGAAAATAATGTGATTGAGTTAAAGTTTGATGAGCCATTTAAAAAGGATGAAGAAGTTCATTTGAAAGTACTTTTAGAAGAATTTAAACTATCAGATTTACTCAATAATCAAATAGAGTTACCTAAATTAGAGTATAAAAATATTAAACATAACGATACAGGTATTAAAAGCTTATCCAGTTTTTGTCTATCTGATCCGTTATCTGAAACAGTTTTAAATGAAGATATAGAGGTTATTGAAATTATAGATTACCTTACACTGTATAAAGAAGAAGGGGTTACAAAAGTTCAGATAACGGATCAAGAGAGAGCAAAAGAATACTTTTCTGATGAAGAAATTGAGGCGATAAAAAAACTAGATTATTCCAATGTAAACGACATACAGATTGGTTATTATTTTATTACCATACAAAAAGATGATCATGTAAAACTATATGGTAAAGCTGTTATAAGTGGTCGAACAGGGTTAGTATTCAATCCAACACAATGGACAGATGTCAAAAAAATCTATTCAACAGACCATTTAGTAATAGGTTTAAAAAATAATGGCGGTGTTATTGTAACAGGTTATTGGAATACTGGCTCGAATAGTTCACCTTATTCTTATTATAACGGACGAAACTTAGATTTTTTATCGACCTATGATATTCTAGATGCTGTTATATTACGACATGGGATAACGTTAATCATAAGACATAAAAGCTCTAGTGAAAAAATATATTACCCTATTGGTAATATTGGATCTACGTATATCCACAAAATAGATCAAACGTATAATACCAATGATGTAACATTAATAGGGAATAGTACAAGCCAAAGGTTATATTTTGAAGTAAATGGAAAATATTATTCACTTGAAAATAGTTATTCAAATAGTATTTATGAGTATACAGAATTAAATGGTATGTCCATTAAAGAATTTATTCCAACAGAGTACGGATTTATAGCTATTAAGCAAGATGATACCCTTTATTTTTCAAATAAATATAAAAGTTATTTACAAGGTAGTTCATGTTTACCAGGTGTTTCTAATCTGGCGACTACTATTGGAACGGTTAAAAAAATAATACCTGTGGATTCTTACTTGATGATACAAGGGAGCAATAGAGAATTTTATACCTATTTGGAAAAAAACATGTATGAAACCTCCTCAACTAATATGTGTATACCCATAAAAGACGTACAAAAAGTAATAAGCAATGGAGGTAATGGTAGTGGTTATTATAAAGACGATATTATTTTCGTCATGGATGATGGCTATCAACATTATTTAACGAACAACATCAATGCAATGCTATTAAATGCTTCCACCGAGTATTTCTTTATGGATGAATATGGTTTATCTTATATGACGGATACAGGGTATTTTTATTCGTCTTTAACGCCAAGCAGAGAAAGTTGGAAATCCCATGCTCATAGAAAATTCAGCGGTCATTATGATAAAGTGATTATTGACTATGATTTAAGGTCCATCATTGGTTTAAGAAATGAACAAGTAACGGTTTATTATGATATATATAGTAACTATAGTTACTTAACTGGGGCAAGATACTATAGTGGTGTAAAAGACATCTATTACAAGAAGGGTGTGTTATTTTTAATTAGAGATACTGGTATTACACGTATTTATAAAGATAATTTCTATGAATATTTTACTGGCTATAACCAATTTCTTTATAAGAACATTAAGAAATACTTATTTGCAAAAGTGTCACCAGAAAAAAATGATTGGTACTTTTATGGATTAAGCGAGAATGGTGACGTATGGCGAACAAGTCCATCTGGATTAGTAAAGGTAGCCACAAATATTGAAGATATCTATACGTTGAATGATGATTTTGTCTCTTTATCAAAAAGTGGATACCTTAATAAGTATGGTGAAGGAAATAGTTATGAAAAATATGAAAACATGCTCATAGCCCCTCATTTCATTACTTTAAAACTAAAAAATGGGGAAGATCTTGTCTATATTAGTCCTCAAGGAATTAATATCGGTTACATCGGTAATTTTGAGCAAACAATGAACAAACAACATTTAAGATCAACACAATTTCACATAGGGAAACATCAAGATGATGGTGTCGCATTCAAATACAAGGTGTTCACGGATGATGAACAATCTGTTGAAGAAGTTCTGTACCAACAAGATATTGATGATACTTGGATACAGGTAAAGGATTTAGACATTATTCCCGTAACAGATGGCTATTATATCGGTGTTGTGGAAGTGAATGCAGACAATAGAGCAATAGGGTACAGCTATATGAAAGCAAAAGCTAGTAAGCTGTAGAAAGAAGGTGTAACAGTGGATAAAATCAATCGACTTGTATATGGGATCTTACTCTTATTAGCATTATACTCATCTACAACATATGCTGCACTAGAAAGTAGGGAACCCTTTGGTGCAACACAATACACACTAGAGTTTAGTAAATGGAATGAAACCAAGAATTATAGTGGTGGGCGTGACAATATGTCATCCAGTACATACTCATCAGGTGTGACAGTAGAAATACTTAATATCGTAACAGATAGTAACGATTCTAGTAGATGGTTAATTACCTATAAAGCAAGTGGATATATATCAGCTTATTGTCGGTCAGTAGATTCTAGTTATGGTGCAAGCGCAAGAACGAGTATAAATGGCTCTACTATACAAGGAAATGTAAGTACATCAAGTGGAAGTGACTCTTATAGAGAGAGTGTATCTTATGATGGAAGTGCCACAACTATAAGCGTATCCAAAGGTGAGAACCCAATGAGAATATATGTAAAAGTTCGTACTTATTCAAGAACGTACCTTATATCAACGACTCGTGAACAAACCAAAATCATTAATATGAACAATAGTCCTCATCTATCAGCACAGATTGATCGTAATTATATGAATGGCAAGGATAGTCAATCCATCACCGTTTCAGGGCAAGGATGGGATATTGAACAAGATTCTATAGTAATTACAGCTGAACTTGATGGCATTACCAGGACAAAAATTATTGATAATCCTAAAGCAACAATGGGACAAGAAAACGATTATACGTTTACATTTTTATTATCAGAATACCCTAATGATATCATTAAAACGCTCAAAGTAACCGTTAGAGATTATTATGAAGATACTTCCTATACTAGTTTTACAATATACATTGACAGGATTGACCCACAGGTAACCACGCAAAATGATGTAAAGATTAAAGGCGGTGAATATGTTTCTGTAACACCTACAGAGCAGAGCGATATTTACTTGTTAAGAAATGATAGGCCCTATCTTTTATACTCGGATGTGCTAAGTGCGGTTAATGAAGATAAGGGTATAGCGATAGGAAACTGTTCGACAAAAACAAACTTAAGCGTACCAACCACATTATTAGAGGGATCTTACCGATTATTTTCTGTGGACAATGGAAAAAACGTATCACAACCTTCTGAAAATATTGTAATGGTGGATAATAGCGTACCTGAAAAAGTAAACATATTCATAGAAGGAAATACCATTAGACTGGTTTATGATGAGGTATTAAAGCCTAGCATACCGTCAAAGGACGATTTTATTTTACCAAGAGAAAATATCATATCATCATCTGTCTGTATCCTAGCAGACGAAGATAATGTTGACTATGAATTTATCTTTGATGATTATGAAGGTGACGAGAAATATGCAGAGAGGTTTGTTTTTAGTGCATTTGATAACAGCATGTTTACCAATACAAATGGTATTCCTGATATCATTGGTAAAACAGCGAGTACTAAAAGCAGCTTCCATGAAGTCGGCAGGTACACCCTAGAATATCAAGCACAGGACACCCCTGTTCCTGGAAATGAAAACAGGTTTAATAATTATCGGAAATGGGGAAACAAGAACCTTATACAGCTCCTTGTTCACCGTAGACCATTGGCTAACTTAACCATTAATGCCAGTCTTAGCAACGACAAATGGATCATCAATGGTGTAAATGGTACAGGTTACGACTTAGACCACATGGACATGGCAAACAAAGGTATTCAAGATGATATGTATGAGTGGAAAAAAATGAACGATAGCCAATACACACCTGGTATCATACCAAATACCGTGGCAGCTGTCGAAGGTGGAAAAGACGTGGAATATGTTGTTAAATACAAAGTACAAGATATTGAAGGGGTATGGAGTGAACCCGTAATCTTTATCATATCCGCAGATCCACCCATAGAGATTGAAGCTTCTTTAAAGAGTGAAGACAGTAAGTTCTCAATTTCTAGTATTCCTGCATCAGAGAATCTAGTAGCGTATGATGTTAAAACCATATTTAATAAGCTTCATTATTTAGATATGGCACTATATAATAGTTCAAACAGTATTGTCATTGATTTAACACGTAGACAATCCAGTAATACTAGCTATGTATCTCAAAACGGCAATAAGTTTTATTGGGTAGATAAGGTGATTAACATCCCTGCAACATTGGCTGATGGGACGTATAAATTCATTGTAAAAGCTACAGATGCTAGTAACTCACTTAAAACAAAAGAAAAAGAGTTTTCGGTAACAGTAGATACTCCAATAAATTTACAATCGTCTATGACAGACCTAGACGGTGGATCAGAAGCTATTATCCCTGCCACCACAAGCATATATGCGAACGAAGTCAATGTCATCCTATTTTATGGTACACCGTATGCTACATCACTAGATATGTCGATTGCTAGTAACAATGGGACCACAAAATATTGGACAGCAAAAAAAGGTATAGCAGAAACGATTCCAGAGGGCTATTATAAGGCTAGATTTACAGCCAGGACACCTAATGGAAACGTAGAATACTTAACAAAGGATTTCTATTTAAATCAACTTAAAATCGTGGATATGACTCTATGGGGAGAGTGGAATTACTGGCGAGGACAAGTCAACCTATTTGGAAAACAGCTTGTCAATATGCCGCATAGATTCTTGTCCTATGAGAAAGTACATATTGAAACTGAAATAAAAGGCAATCCCGACCAGGTATATGTGCGATTTAGTCCAGAACTAGAAGCTATGATTTTTACAAATCAATATGGCCATACATATCATTATAGCGATCACATAGGTTATACGGTCAATTTTCCGCTTACTATGACCAGTTCAGACGGTGAGAACTATAAGGCAGAGTATATACTACCTCTTGCTAAATCCACCATGAATGATGAAGATACACGGTTAGGTGGACAATATTGGGTAGAGGTCACAGCCACAAAAGGCAGCACAACAAAAACAATGAGAATAGATGACATAGACATCACTGGAAATACGCTCGACAAAATATATATACAGCCCGAATAATTCAAGTCAAGAAGAAATTGGTCAACGAAGGAGGATATTACCTATGAAAAAGACGTTACTAGCAATTTTAATTGTAACCGTTACAATGAATGTTTTAAGTATTAGAGCAACAACACTCATTAATTTTAAAGACGTTCCATTAAGCCATTGGGCGAAGGATAATATTAGCAAACTTGTATCTTTAGGAGTTGTTAATGGTTATCCAGATAGCACGTTCAAGCCGAGCAATAATATTCACGTCGATGCTTTTATTAAGTTGACCGTTAAAGCTCTAGGACATACGAATATTAAGAATGGCGATGCATATTGGGCAGAAAACTATATCAATAAGGCATTAGATCTTAGTATTATTGAGAAAGATCAGTTCGACAGCTATAAACGTCCAATAACACGTGAAGAAATGGCAAGCATAACAGCTCATGCGTTGGGCTATGTGCAAAAGACTAAGAATATTGAACGTAACTTTCTATTTATACAAAGGACTATAAAAGACTTTTATAACATTGCTGACAAATACTTACAGGACGTTATAGAAAGTTATTACTATGGATTACTTACTGGTAAGCCTAACGGATTTGACCCAAAAGGTTTAGCAACACGAGCCGAAGCTGTCACCCTAACATTACGGCTGATAGATGAATCCTATAGAAAGCCTATATACATACCACCAACCGTAACAGAGGATGACATAAAAAAGGATCAAGATGGAAAAATGTTCTTTGATGTAATACGTTTCAGAGATTACAAGAATGAAGATGACCGTATCGCTACAGAGATAAAACATCAATATAGAGTCTATGAATGTCCTAGTGGAGAGACTACAGCTTTACAACTTATGTATGCCCTAGATAAAGTGTATAAGGATAATACAGGGTATGTACACTTAGGACAATCGGGCAAAGATGAACACCCTTTAGGGGTAGGCTATTATTGTCTTGATTCTATTGAACATTCATATGATCCAGTAGAATATGTAAGACACTCAGAAGTTTCATTTGGTGTTAAACATAGTAAGCATGATACGGGTAGTTCATATAACATATCATTAAGTTATAAAACCCATGATATGACTTATGAGGAAAGATTTTATAAATACGAAAAAATGTTTGATACTATGCTTTGGTATTTGTATGAAGATAAGTATCAAGTTATGAAAGAGAAAGTTATTGAAATCTTACAACTAGCTGAAAATATGGACGTATATCAATATAACTACACCATTAAAATGAATGACAGAGAAATGTATGTAGAAATGAATCAAAACCACAGCGTAAGATTCTATATTTCTATAAGAGGTGGTAAAGTAGATCATTATTATCCAGTAGAGGAAAATGCACCTGACTTAAAAAAGAAAGCACCTAATTTTAGACTACAGGATATAGATGGGGAAATTCATGATTTAGTAGATTATGAGGGAAAGAAAGTATATTTAAGATTTTGGGTATCTTGGTGTTCCTATTGTATAGAAGAGCTAGATGAAATAAATAGCCTAGCTCAACAAGAAAATGATTTTGTTATATTGACAATAGTTCCACCAGGAAGTAGAAATGAAAAAAGCAAAGAAGAATTTATAAAATGGTTCAATAATCAAGATTATAAAGATATGATTGTATTACTTGATGCAGATGGTGAAGTGTTTAATACTTATAATATATCATCTTATCCAACATCTGTTTATATTGATTCTGATGGTATGCTAGTACATCAATCAACCCAATACAAAACTAATACTGAAATAAAAAAACTATTTGAAGATATGTAGGTGATAAGATGAAGATCAAAAAGATAGTCGTATTTACATTGGTACTTAGTATATTATTGACTAATATCCATCATAAAGCGTTCGCAGCAACGAACAGTAACCCTTTGAGTTATGAGGGCATATCGGGACAAATACCCTTTGAAACCTTATCTTTGCCCCCCGATTACAAAAATAAGCCTTATATTACGGTCAATATAAGTGGTAAAAATACCAAACTATGGTTTAACACAGAATTGTGGGTTGATAAAAACATTGGTGTTTATGGTCATTATGCTTATGTCCCAAGTAATGACTTTAAGAACTACACCGAGAATCCTGATCCATCCATTAAGACCCCTTATTATACAAGGGACGGAGTAAAGGGGGAGTACCGCTATCACGGGTATACGGTGGATGGAATTAGACACACAAATAAGTCTTTTCCAATCGACCAAGCATCTACAAGGCAATTGGAAGATAAAACATGGCAATATAGATACTGGTTAAATCCAGTATTAAAGGCTAAAAAAGATGGCATAGTTAGTAATTGGAATGAAGATGCAATTAGATGGCAAAACCAAGATACTCAACAATGGATCAATGATGGGATGAAGGATAACATAGACCTCGCAAACTCAATTAATAGGACAAATTCTAGTGCACAAGCGTATGATTACGCTAACGTGCTAACGCCATCCACACTATATAGCTATGGCGAAGCTAAAATGTGGCATCAAAACAATTCAGGGTATTGGTATCAGACCTTTACCCTTAACAAACGTGATGGGCGTAAGCAAACCCCTGTTACATTGGATATTAATATACTGGACAAGGGGAAACACATCATGAATGTTGGTAAGGACAGCATGAGCATTAATGTTGATGTAACGATTACATTAAAGGACGAAGCCTATTATGATGATATTATCGAACGTGAAATATATTACACTCGTAGGGATATTAGTCACTACAATTTAGACCTAAATGGCACTACATATAAATTCAATGGTAACAGTACCACCAATACATATAGCGGCACTGTAAACCTTGATATATTACGTAATAACATGTCAGATAATGGGGATTATGAAGTTAAGGGAATAGCAAGTGTTTCCTACGGAGAGCCAAAGTCTGACAATGCTTATGCTACAGATACAGACAAGGTTAATCAAAAAGAACCGATACCTAAATTTAACAAAAGTGATGATTTAAAATCTCTATTTGGTAGTGCAACATTAGTACTTTTTTCAGATGATGAACCGTTAAACGCTGATAAATTCAGTTATAGGGATTTATCTAGAGGAAGTATCACAAAATATAAGTTTGAGCTTATTGGAGAAGATAGCACAATAGTTACAAGAGAGTACAATACTTCATCCGTGAATAGTCAAACTGTAAATAATCTACTATATGATTTAGCTAAAAACAAAGGTGATACGTATGAAGTCACCTTAAAGCAAACTGTTTATAATGATTCTAAAAGTGATACGTATGAGAGAGTAATCATTGTAAAAAAGGCGTTTGAACAAAAAGAAATCATTGAGATAGATATTGATCTACCGGATAAAGTCTTTGATATAGAGACTTACGAAGCGAAAATAAACGGTATGGACCAAAAGGATATTGATAGATTAAAAGTTACAATAGACGGAACAGCTATTAATGTCACCGTACCCCAATTTTTCGGGGACGGGTTTAGTTTTGGAGCTATTGAAAGTAATAATAATACAGAAGTCCATCTAATAGAGGTTAGTGCCACCAGTGACGACGATATCAAGAGTTTTGTGCAACGGTGGGTTACGGTCTATAATACTAAGCCAAAAGCTCAACTTGCTCTACAGGGTACACAAAAAGAAAATCGCAAATTTGAAGCCATTAACACGTCTGATAATGCCAACGACCCATATTTGTTACAGCACTATCCTACAAGTTATACGTATCAAGTAACAGCTATAAACGGTGACATGAATAAATTCCATTATGAACAAATCGGTGAAAATTACACATTCCAAGGAGCGGAAGAAGGTATTTATCAGATTAGCTGTATAGCTACCAATAGATCAGGCAGAAGTAGCACATATAATCTTCCATTGGTTGTGATGAAAGACCACGTACCAGCCATGAGCTTTGATATTTGGAATAATTACCTTGCCAGGTCGGAAAGCTTATCTATGAATTTTGGTGTTGAGTCTATAGACGGTGACACCATCATTAACAAAAGGATTAAAATATTGAAGGACACCAACAAAGATGGTACATATGAAACAAGTATATTGGATACAGAGCTAACAGATAGCTTTACTTATACCCCAAGTGAATTAGGACATTATAGAGCCATCATATTGGCTGATGAAGCCTTTGGACAAGAAACTATTACCAAGTGGTTAGATGGTACAGAAAAGCGGTCAAATGAGATTATAAGAGACTTTTTTGTAGAGAACTTACGACCGTTGACAGAGATATACCTTGACATTCCTTTTAATTTTCCACAAGTGGATGTCATCATTGCCGTAGATAAAAATCTATCTGACAGTAACAAAAGTCAGATAAAAAGCAAGCGAATTGAATACAACAATTATTTACGTGAACAGGGTATAAACCCGACAATTGAAATATGGGATATGAAAGTATACCAACATTCTACTCCTGCATCTACTAGTCGCAATACTGGAAGTAGTTATCCATCAAGTTCGATATCCTATAGTAGCGGAGATTATTTTGGAACACTAACAAGATATAGTGTAGCAAATAACTCCTATTGGCAAGATTTTGGTTATTATACAACAGAGCAAGAATGCCATACAGAAGAAAGGGTTGTTGAATCTTGGACATGTTCTGATTCAAGGTGTGCCGACCCCTGGGGGTGTATGATGGGGACGGGTAAACCTTGGCATACGTGCGGAACAAGAAAAGAATCCGTTACAGTTTGCAATAACGTAACTGTTTGGCATTCGGATAATCGGCTTATTAATAATTATACAGGATACTATAGCGGTACAATTTACAAATATGTCCGTCAAGAGCCACCTATAAGTAGCTTTAGAACCAACTCCGATAAATACATCATTTATGTGTCGCAATCAGGAATAAATGTTACTGCATCTAGTGAGCATCAAAACAGGTTAAGTCCTATCAAAGAGTTTACGGATTTAGTTAATGAACATGATTTTGATGTAACTCTTATTGGCACTGATACCATTAAAAGTCAAAGTGTATACGATCATTATTTCGATACAACCGACATCATGGGGAATATTACAAAAGCATTAGATAACATCATAGGGGATAATTCTTTTAGTTCAGATTACCTTATGGAAGTCGGTCAATCAATTAACATTGAAACCGTAGAACTTGAAACAGAAGGGGACGGAATTAAGGAAAGCGGTTTTAAATATATCCACAATCCTAATTATTATGATAACTCAATGGGAATGTACAGTTATGCTGAAAGTACCTTTGTAGATGATAATAATTGGATAACCACTAAACCGAGTATACTGGATAAAAGTGGTCGGCTAGAAATGCACCATAAAGCGAAAGATAGTATATTAGGATATGAAGCAGAAGAATTATTTTCCAACATATTTAAAATATCGGTCAATATACACCGTAGACCAATTGCTGTCTTTTCTCTTGATTGGACATATGACCCCGTTCTGAAACATGTCAGAACAACTTGGGTTGATAGCTCGTATGACTTAGATCACCAGTACAGCGATCCCAATAAAGGGATTATTGATAGAAAAATTGTGTACTGGAACAATGCGTACCCTACGGAAAAATTTTATAAGATTCCAGATAATCTACAAACCGGAGCAACTTACACCATATCGTATACGGTGAAAGATATAGAGAAAACGTGGAGTGATCCAAACATACAGCAGATTACCATTGCTACAGTACCACCACCACAAATATTAGATGCGAAATTAAAGACAGAGCTAACAAAGTTCAATATCAATAGCGTTCCTGCATCTGAAAATCTTGTGTTGTACGATACAGTAACGAGATTTCCCTACAACCATCATTTAGAAATGGCATTATATAGTGGCTCAACTATTAGAACAACAAATAAGTCCGTTAGTCTCGTCCATGCAACTAAGAATGGAGATAATTATAACTGGAATAATATTACTTATAACGTACCTTCTACTTTACCCGACGGTAACTATACCTTTAAGTTATTGGCTATAGATGACAACAATAGCAATAATAAAGTACAGAAGGATTTTAATGTGACGGTTAAAACCCCTATTAACCTAGTGGGTAGCGTAGATGATTTAACAGAGGGAACGCCCATCACGATAACAGCAACTACAAGTAAGTATGCTAATAGTGTGTCCTTAGAGCTTTACAAAGGAACGTCCTACAGCAGAACCCTCACCATGAACAACACGTCAACCGTAGGAGACATTAAAACGTGGGAAGTGACTTATACCCCTAATGGAGTCCCCGAAGGCAACTATACTGCCGAATTTACAGCTAGAACGCCTAACGGAAATATAGAGAGGGTATCTAACAATTTTAGACTAAACCAGTTAGCGATTTTATCCATGAATATTTGGGGAGAGTGGAATTACTGGCGAGGACAAGTTAACCTATTTGGAAAACAGCTTTTAAATATGCCGCATAGATTCCTGTCCTACGAGAAAGTACATATTGAAACTGAAATAAAAGGAAATCCAGATCAGGTATATGTACGTTTTAGTCCAGAACTTGAAGCTATGATTTTCACAAATCAATATGGCCATACGTACAGCTATAGTGATCACATAGGCTATACGGTGAATTTCCCTCTAAATATGACCAGTTCAGACGGTGAGACCTATAAGGTAGAGTATATACTACCACTTGCTGAATCCACGATGAATGATGAGGATACACGGTTAGGTGGACAATATTGGGTAGAGGTCACGGCCGTAAAAGGCAGCACAACTAAAACAATGAGAATTACGGATATAGACATCACTGGAAATACATTAGACAAAATATACATACAGCCAGAGTAAATAAAGAAAAAACTAGGAGTGTAATGCTCCTGGTTTATTTTTTTTATTTGAGGGCATAATATTAATACAAATAATTGACAAGTGTATCCTTATGGGATATTATATAAGTAAGAAGTGCATTTAAAAAGGACACATGACGTGTCCCTCTAAAGGAGAATATTGTCCGTATTCTTAATTACTAATTAGATGATTGGCGTCATCTAAAATAATAATTCTATGAGTAAAGAAACAATGAATTTAATCAGGATTGCTTGTGCTAGAGTTAGCAAAGCTTTTCTGATTTCTTCTTTTGTTCGCTTCTTCATAAACTCTCACCTCCTTTCTCCAGATTAAACTGGATGGAAGTAAGAGGGATACGTCAATTAGTCCTTAATCAGATTATACCATATTCTACCACTAGAATCTATATTATTTTTTCTGTGCAATTTAACGAAAGAATTTTAAGCTGAAGGTGGTTCATGAGCGTTCATCCTGGTGCAGCTCCTGGTGGATCACAAACAGCTGCAAGGACGTCTTTGTCACTATTCAACAAAAATAGTCTTTCAGGAGTCCCTGGTTAATTGTTTATTATCTCTAATAAGCTTCTTTACAATTCATTGTATAAATTCACCATACTATTTTTCCATAGCATAGAAATTGATAGCTAAGGACCAACTGAAATAACGACCAGGTTCTCAGGTCGTTAAGAAAGGCGGTAGCAACAAACGGTAGTGCGTTAGAAACTGTTACGTTGATAGTTTTTCTAGTTCATATTTCTTCATCTAATCCAAAAGTTTACTTCTTCTATACCCCTTATAATGGTTAAATTATCTCTATTTATTATTCCGTCACATTTATTCATCGTAATCATTATTAAACTGAATATTTTTACATTAATTTACAATTGAATACGAACATACATTCGCATATAATATTTATATAAGGTAAATAGATTGATTAAAAAGATATTATTGATTGTAGAATCAAAAAAGGTGGTGGTTTTTTTGAGTAGAATAATTCTGCACATTGATGCAAATGCCGCTTATTTAAGTTGGGAAGCTGCATATCGGTTACAACATGGAGAAAAAATTGATTTACGTACAATACCAAGTATTGTAGGGGGAAGTGAAAAAAGTAGACATGGCATCGTTTTAGCTAAATCAATACCGGCAAAAAAATATGGGATAAAAACAGGAGAACCCGTAAGAGATGCCTTTAGTAAATGCCCTAATTTAGTAAGTGTTCCGCCTAGATACAATATTTACATGAACTGTAGTAATGCAATGGTTGAAATATTTAAAGAGTATACGGATAAAGTACAAAGATACAGCATTGATGAATGTTTTTTAGATATGACCCATTCACTTCACTTGTTCAGCCATGACCCTGTTAAAGTTGCACATGAAATAAAAGACAGGATTAAAAAGGAGCTTGGCTTTACGGTTAATGTAGGTATTGGAGTTAATAAATTACAAGCCAAGGTTGCAAGTGATTTTAAAAAGCCTGATATGGTTCACACCCTATATCCACATGAAATTGAAAAAAAGATGTGGCCTCTACCAGTAGGGGATTTATTTATGGTAGGCATGGCTACTAAGCCAAAACTTTTCAAACTGGGTATTTATACCATAGGCGATTTAGCGAATACAGAAAAGGATTTAATTCATTCTCATCTTAAGAGTCATGGGTTAATGATCTGGCACTATGCCAATGGTATAGATTATTCGGATGTGAGAAAAAGTAACTATGAATTTATTAAAGGCATTGGAAACGGAACAACAACACACTTTGATGTGGATAATAAAAATGAAGCTTATAAGGTGCTATTAGCCTTAACAGAAAGCGTTGCAATGCGATTAAGGGCTGCAAAAATGAGTACTCAGCTTGTTACGGTTGGGATAAAGACGAATGAATTTAGAAGTTCATCGCATCAAAGAAAGTTAGGTTATTGTACTGACACAACTTATGAAATATATGAAGAAGTTAAGAGGTTATTTGATGATTTATGGGATGGAGAAACGCCTCTAAGAAAATTAAGAGTGAGAGTTTCAGAATTAACAGGTAACGATTTTTTACAGATGTCATTGTTTGATATTAACAATAGAGAAAAACTTCAAAATGCTGATTTGTGCATAGATGCTATTAGAAAACGATTTGGTTCAAAGTCTGTTATAAGGGCTTCCTTTCTTTATAGTGGTATATCACCAATTCAAGGGGGAATGCCAGAAGATGACTACCCGTTAATGTCTAGTATTTTGTAATTTTAAGTTGAAAAGAGGATATCCATGAAAATCAAAAACGTAGTTCCTGTAGAATGTTATGCTTGGATGGATAGGGAGGGGAAGGTGTCTCCTATTCAATTTGTCTATGATAATGAGCCATATGGCCATATTCAAATAAAATATACGGATAAAAACAGATATGCAGGTAATTTACAATACGTTTTTGCTTGTATTGTATCTTCTCCCAAGGAAGAGCAATATGAGTGTGAACTACGTTTTGAGACGATGACCTGCACATGGAAGTTGTATAAATTAGAACCCTATAAAGGGTAGGGTTTTTTACTTTTGATATAAATGTTAAATTCGTATACATTGTCACTCATAGCTTTACAGATCAACAAGTAAATTGCTCCTTGAAGTCCGTTCATGAACCAGGTGTAGCAGCTACAAATACAATGCTTTAGTATACTAATCTTTCTCCTTATTATAACAATTATAATACCACTCTAAAAACTTGCCATGAATATTTTCTTCTGCATCTTTTCGGGCATTTACAGCATCTTGTATATCATCGTGATAACCTAAGTGATAATTTTTGTTCTTAAAACCAATTTGTGACTTCCATTTTTGTTTTAATTTGCACCAAGTTACACCAGTATAGCCAGAAGTATTATTGCTTCTTATATGCTTACTTTCTAGCATTGATACGTAGGTGTTATCAATATAGCCTGTTTTTTCTCGATTATTTGAAAAGAGTTCATCGTGCAAGCATCCACAGCTTAAGGTTTTAGCTTTATCCCTTAGTAAGCTTTTTCTTGCTACCGTCTTTATTTTTCCACAATCACATTCGCACTCATAAAGAGTTGATTTTTTGTTCTTGTCATATCCTAAGTTCTTCTTAACAGTTAACCGGCCGAATTTTTTACCGACAATATCCCCATACCATTCTTTTGTGCACCCACATGTCACTGTGCGACCCTGTTTTAAGTTGGTAGCATACACCTTTATCTCTTTTCCACAATCACACCTACATAACCACTTTTTATGTTCTTTGAGATATTCTATAGGCGTAAGTTTTCCGAATTTTCTACCTGTTAAATCATCTAAACGACTCACAATATCACCATCCTAAATAGATTTTTTATGTCACAATTAATCTGTCGTTTATTAAGGTTCAGTTATTCCTAATGATTTCTTTAGAAATCCTTTGTAACTATTGACCTGCCACCAATTTACTTTAGGTTAGTAAAAATATTTTCCTTTATTTGATTAACTAAAAGTTCAATATTTGTGTGTGACACATAACCATAAGGGATAGACAAACGGCCGCACTCTGCAACAACTTTATAATAAACAGGATGTCCCATATGTTTTGCAAAGAATAATACAATGTCGTAACCGATAATATTAGGCTCTATATTAGCGTTTGAACCATCCATACAATCTATAGAGGGATATAACTCTATTAGCTTGTTTTGCAGATTTATATGGCCACCTACAAGCAAAACTTTATACGATGAGATATCTATATCCTGCCCCTTTTTTTCTTCATCATCTGAAAAAAGAAATTTTTCTAGGCGGTACAATTGCTTTTCTTTAGCTTGCAGGCGTAGATTCTCATCTTCTACATCGGATAACTTACGATTAGTATTGGACCGTACATTTGATAATTCTTGTAAATGGTTCTTATCTATGTTTTTTAGTTGTCCCTTAAGCCGTTCACTTCGATTTGCATATTCTTCAAGTCTTTTTTCTAGTGATTTAATCTTTTCTGTAAGCTGTTGTATTTTTGCATCCTTCTCTTGTATGTCCAAGTACAATGTTTCCTTGTTATTTTGGAAATAGGATACTTTCACTTTTTTATACTCTTTTAAGAGAAATTTAGTAAACAATCCTCGAATAAGTAACTCCATCAAAACCTCTAAATCAAAATCTTTCGCTTTTACTACATGCATAGCTAATACTTCTATAATATCACTACGTAAAACTTTTTGATCCTGAAAAAAGATATCCATGTACTCAGAATCATATAGATAAGCAAAATGAGAATCAAGAACAGGAAAGTGTTTTTTAGATATATCTATAACATTGGTAAATGTATTAATCTTTCGGTATTTCTTACTCATCTGCTTATATAATTTTTGACACTTATTTTGGAGAGTGGGACTTATGGATTGTATGCTATAAAGTTCTGTATCAGAGTTATTTAAAAGATGCTGACGCTGTTCTAATACCTGCGTAAAATCCTTAAAAGCTTCATTTCGGATTATCTCTTTTTCCATATATTGGCCTAACAATATCGATAAAACATAGATACCATTAACTTGATCGTCCGTCATTTTATCGATATCTTCAATAAGCTTTTCGGCAATATGACCCATGTCAACATGAGGACTATTCTCAATAATATGATAAAGATAAGGCCAACCCTGGTTGGACCTAATTATATCTATAATTGAATCATCATCTGGTAAGAGCAACAATCCGAGTATCTTTTTGCATCGTATTTCCCACGCTATGCTTCTGTTAGTCAGTACTATGTGGTCATAGTACTTTGAATTCTTAGCTGATGTGTAGGCATCAAGCTTAACATGATTATATATTTCATCAATCATTTTATCAAGCTTTGCATTTGCACCTATAGCTTCGACCACAAAGGGTGTTAAGTCAAGGGTTACATCTCTTTCCATATCTTAACCCCCAAATAATCTTCTACGCTTTTTTTATTCATTATCCAACTAGTACCTGACTTTCGAGCTGTTATTTTCTCTGCCTCACAAGCACGTTGGATTTTACGGTTCATAGCCCTTTTTTCTTTGTGATCTATTATATTTAGCTTCTCTATTATCTCAGACATGGTTGTAACATCGTCTAACATCCTTCAGCCTCCCTTGATATCATAGTTACTTATAGTATAGTCTCATTTGCGACAAAGGTCAACTAAAATTTTTCTCTAAAAGTTTTAAAAAGCTCTTGACAAAAGTCGCATACGCGACTATAATATAAATATAAAGTCGCATATGCGACATTGAAAGGAAATGATATTATGAAAAAAGAACTTACGATTGTGAAGGAAATTGAGTTACATGACATCGATGGAAGTTTTCTTGCAACGGATGTTGAGTATGAGAGTAATAAGAAATGGGAAATCTATATTTCTGGTACTTGGACATTTGTTCCAGAAAATGAGGAAGCTTTAGAAGAGTTAAAGCAAAAATACAAACTTACTTATGACGAAACTTACGAAACATATTCAGCAGAAATTGAAATATGCGTAGATATTGTTGAACAAGAACAAGGTTGGGAATCAACTTTACACCAACTATCCCATAGCGAACTTATAGACTTACCTTGGCATAAATACGTATTTGTATAGTATTTTACTAGGAGGGGTATCCCTCCATTGATTTTAAAATTGGTTGGTGGTAATCCAAAAAACCACCGTAAAGGAGTAGTTATGGAAATTAGAATTAAAGAAACAAAACAACTAGAGACTTTGGCAGTCTATACAGACGATATCGAGTATACTGCCGACCTTATAACGGCAACTGATTTTTGGAATAGCGAAAGAGAAGAATATGAGATGACTACAGAAGAGTTTGAATGGTGGAAAGAGTACATTCAGCATATGGAAAATGATGCCCTTGAAGTGACAAATCTAGCATGTGAATTAGGGCTAGATGAACAAGAAATTTGGGACAGAATAAACTCAAAGTTAGACTGTGATATGGACGTTGAGCATCAAATTAAGCAAAGTATCATAGAGCAAATCAAAGAGGAAAAGACTCTTTAAAGAATAGTTAGCTTATATAGTAGGGGGGTAACCCCTTCAAAATTTAAAAAAAAGGTAGCTCCTTACTTTAGAGAGCATGGAGGGCATTATGATTAAATTACCTATTACTGTTACACCCAAAGGAAACCCTGTTATTGAAATTACCTCTACATCACCTATATCGGGGTATGCGTACCATCCTTCTATGCCTGACTTATTACTCTTCAAAAAAGAAAATCAAAAAGAAATTGTAAAACCTCACAGGGGTATGTTGCTATTACACGATGACGTCCTATACCGAATGGTTCAGCTTTGTAGGCATTATGAAGGAGACTTGCAAGAGGCAAAGAAAAACGGTACGATTTCATACAGCATACGTCTAACACCATCTAGTGTTGATGAGAACGTTTATGAATCGTTTCGCCGTGGGGGTGAACTTGCATGAGTAGCAAACGCACAACGCAAAAGGACAGACAGCTAATCCGTGATACATATGCTCAAGTTCAGAACATAGATCTTACAGCTGAACTAACAAATTGGTCACGCAATACTGTTCATAAGTATGTGCAAGACCTATCCTGCAATGACCCTCGTAGCTGTTATAATCACCGGAAAGTCTGTCAGATAGATTTGTCTACGAAACAAATCATTCAGACATTCAGGGACCCAGTAACAGTAACAAAGAATGTGAATATCTCTGAAACCTTGTTAAACAAGGCACTTAAAGGACATACCCATAGTGCCATAGGTTTTGGTTGGTGTTATGAGGACCAATTAGATGTATATATGTCTAGTATCGGCAATAAACATTACATCAAACCTTCTATTCATAGGCAAATAGATATTTTATTAGGACTTGTATAGCAAAAGCCCACCAAACGGTGGGCTACAATTTTTTCTTCATTATATAGAACATAGATTGTACTCTTGTAAAATGACCAAGAGCAAAAGCAATATGACTAAAAAGGAAATTCAATTAGTGTACGTGTGTTAATTAAGTAGTCATGCTCATCTGAATCAACATTGTCCATATGTATGTATCTGAACTTATTTTTCTTATGCTGGACCATTGCACGTTGGTGATCGTATTCAATTTTTTCTAATTCCATTTCTCTTAAAAAGGTTTTAAATTCAGCTAAAGTAAATTCCTTACCTTTTGGGATAAGTAGAGTTAATTGCTCTAACTTTGACCTTTCAATATCCTTTTCATCCAATGCCAATACCAATGATTCTTGTCTATAGTCATAGACGATAATAGGTCCTTTGTCTTTAAAGTCCTTATAAATCGTTTTTCCGCTTAAATAATGATTTTGAGTATGACCGTCTAAATTCACTTTTAAAATAATATAAAGACGGTCTAAAATATCTTTTCTACTTTTTATGTAGGCATTAAAATTTGTAATAAATGTGTTTAATGTAATCATTATAGCTCCTTTATTTTTCAAATTTTATATCGCCTATTATAACCCGACTTTCTTCAAAATTCATGTAATCTGATGAAATAAAGGCAATACGATTTACCCCTTTAACGTCACATTCTAAAGGAATAAATTCACTTTCTTCACCCAAGCCTAGTTTATGGCTTGTAAAATCATAAAAGCCAATTAGGACTTCATTGTCAATATCATAAATACTAATATGGGTAGATATATAATCTTTTGTTGCCGCTATATCTGTAATGTCTTTAACTTTAACAAAACACATTAACTTACTATAATTCTCATTAAGAATGACAGTTGTTGAGTTAAAACGTGCATAGATTTCTTTATCATATTCCCTAAAATCAAATATATTATCATTTTCTGTGGAATTGGCATCTATAGCAATACCTGCCCCTAGCTTAGTGCCGTCTTGCATGGTTAAATCGGTACTTGAGTTCGTAACACCTGAAACACTCTTTGTAGATTGTATATCCCCATAAAAATTTGCTTTCACAAGATTTTTCTTTGCTAAGTCTAGAATAGATGGATTGTCCATATTTACAGTATCTTTCACGAGTTCAATGGTCTTGGTATCATTGTTCCAGTTGACTTCTAGCCCTGCAAGATTAGCAACGGATCGTACAGGTAAATATGAACTGTTATTATAAATAAGGATAGGCACTTCTTCATTATTTTGATTTTTTGGCTTGATACTCTCACCGTCAAAGGTAATATTAATCTCTTTGTTTATAGTTGCTTGTACATGCTGCATAATTTGTTCGGCATTTACACCTATGGTAAAGACAAAACATAAAACAACAACACTTAAAATTATTCTTTTCTTTTGCATACTTTCACCTCATGTATAGTATTTTGTTTTATAATATTACCATATTATATATATTATGGCAACAAACTACAAGTTATGACAATTGATTATAAAATTAAAAGGCTAGGGGTTAACCCCTAGCCTTAGTAACATTTAAAAATTATTAAAGTTTACTTACATCAAAGTGAATTTCCTTAGTAGGAAATAAAACTCCTCCGATTAGTTTATCATTTTGTCTCTCAAGAAAAGTACCGTCCGCACGGTAGATCATTACATCACCTTCTATAAAGTATCTATGCCCTCTCATATACCAGGTTAATTCATAAGTCCCTGGGTCTGTAAAGTTGGTATTCCATGTTTCACCTTTTGAAATGGTTGCTGTATCTGTATTAGAATAACCTCCTTTAACATCAATTTTAACCACTTTAATCGTTCCACCTAAACTTGGCTCTACATTCCACGTAGAGGATTGGGTTTCTGATTGATCAACCTTTAATGTGTATTGAGGGGACGCACCTGCCACAAATGTAACGCTTGTCCCATATATTCGTGCCATTTTGTGTAGTATTGTGAAATCAGTTAGGTTTCCTGTACCTGATACGTATGCCATAATAAGTTGATCTCGCTCTATTCCAAAATTTTGTGGTGTATATACGTCATAATCTTCATGAATTGATTTTCCATTATTAAGTATGCCATCATATGAAATACTTTCTGGCTCTCTTAAATTTTCAGTAGCGTTTACAGGTACGCATATAAGAGTCAAAATTATAGATATTATAATTAATTTTTTCATAATAAAAATCTCCTTAATTAATATTTTTTAAAAATTGAATAAAGGTATTATTAAAGTCAATTAACACTCTAGCGACTTCATTTTTTTCTGACAAAATATCAGACATTACCATCACAGTTACATTGCAACCATTTATGTTAAATGATTGGCTTGCCATTTCTATATTAGGTACTTGAGTAACTATAATTTCGTTCTGCTCTGATATTCTATTTACTAGTTCTGGAGATACATCATAACTATGAATCCATTCATCATTACCCACATCATTATGCTCACTTACGGTTAAAATTACAGTAATAAGCATATTGGTGGTGTCATTATGATATACAAACATTTTTTGTCTATTAGCAAAATTTTCATCGCTTTTACTTAGTGGTAATGCAAGCAAGTGATTATATTGTTTTACGATTTCCTCATAATCGTCATATTGGAAGTCGTCAATGATTCTATTTATGTATTTATTAAAGTACTCTACGTTCTGCTCATATATTATAGATGATATTTGAGTTTCATTATCATCTTTTGGAAAATAGAATACATTAAATGACAAAGATGTAATCAATAAAACTATTAATAATGTCAATAATATGTACTTAGTTCTTGTCTTCTTAATGATAATTTTCACCTCCTATTATAATTAATTTATACCCCACTAGATTATATAACAAATATTACTATTTGTAAACTTTAATAACATAAAATTATATATATTGTAAAAAGTTAAATATAATTAATTAATTAGAATATTAATATATTACAATTTAAATATTACTAGGAATAGTAAATGATTTGTGCCAGAAACCTATAGTTTTTTGACACGCTTATTATTTATGGACACAGCCTGATTTTATAGGTATAATATGGTTATAAAAATGAGTCAAAAAAGAATTAGGTTTTATGTCTCACATTTAGGAGAGGATATAATGAATTATGCATATCAAAGGGTATCCACTAAACGCCAGGATGTCAAACGTCAAGAGATCTCACTTGATAATTACAAAATAGATAAAAAATACATTGATAAAGCTTCAGGTAAGAATATGGATAGAATCCAACTTAATAAGTTAAAGTTAGTTGTGCAGCAAGGGGATAATATTTATGTAGAAAGTATTAGCCGTCTAGGTAGAAATGTAAATGATCTTAGAGAGTTAGGTGATTACTTTGTGAAAAAAGGAGCTGTTGTCCATTTTATTAAAGAAGGGTTCAGTACTAACAGTAATATGTATAAGTTTTACTTGACTATTCTAGGAGCTGTAGCAGAGATAGAACTAGAAAATACTAACGAACGTGTTAGAGAAGGTATCAAAAAAGCTAAACTTTATGGAACAAAAAGCGGTAGGTCTATAGGTAGACCACCTATAACAAAGTTACCGCCCAATTTTGAAAAGTATTATGATAAGTGTATATCTGATGAGATTACGAAAGTAGAATTTGCAAAGCTTATGGAGGTTAGTAGAAGAACAATTTATAGGTATATAGATTTTTATAAAATGCAAAAATCAAAAGAATAAAACATTGTAAAAATCACTTAAAAGTGATATAATATAATAGAGGATTTTATTTTTTCAGAAGTTTATTGAGAGAAAAGATGAAAGGATAAATAAAATGGGATAATTATCAGGCTAGAGGATATCTATTAAAGGCTTTAAAAGAAGCTATAAACAAAGATAACATAACGATAGATCAAGCAGAAGAGGTTCAAAAACAATTCATTTATGCTCTTGATAGAATGAGTGAAGATGAAGCTGATACCTACAGAGAAAAAAACTCTTTGTATTATTAGAAATTAATAAAAGTCGTTTTAGTCAAGAAATGAATTGGATAATAAAGTAGAGGTAGTCAAGAAATATACAAGGGAGGATATATGAATGTTAACAAAACAGGAACAGGATTATTTCAATAAAATTGTAGAAGATATAAAAAATAAGTTGTGTATAGATATTCCTATACTATCGTGTAACCATGAAATATTAAAAGGTCATGAAGAAGCGTTAGGCATAGCATATTCGTATGATAAAGCAGATGTATATCAGATAACAATTGACGAATATTTTATACATGAGTGTTATTATGACTTTTTGTGGAATCAAGGGTATAGAGATAGAGGGATAGTTCCTAAAGTAGAAATAAAATCGCTCGAAGATGTTATATGTCATGAAATAGCTCATATTACATATTGGAATCATGGCAAAAAACATAGGGAATTAACGGATAAATTATTAATTAAACTCTGTGCATAAAAGATAAATCGAAGAAGTTGTTGATTTAGTAATCGAAAGGATGAGAATAATGAATAGAATAAAAGAATTTATTGAAAGCATAAATCCTATGGCAGCACTTTTTAGCTTAATTGTATTAACAATAATGCTAGTTTGTGTAGTAACTAATATAAATCCATTAGCAACCATAATGGATAATTTTATTGAATGGAGTAAAAGTATTAGAGGTATAGTTTGAAAGTAAAAGAGTGGTTGATAAAAGATTGATTTTGTAGAGTTAATAAAGGAGGGTTTTTATGAGTAAAACAGTAGAATTAATACATGCTTATGACCAGTCAAAGAAATATAGTGAAAGAACATTATTAATTGCTCCTACGCAATTTAGTGAAGAAAATGTTATGTATCAATTATTATCATATATTATATTTACAGCAGAGGAAATTGACGATCATGCAGATATTGAAACTGATGACTTGGCAAAAATACTAATTGACTACTATGGGTTTGAAAGAGTAGAAAAACACGAATGGGTGTTATCGTTCGTTAGCTATGAGTTATATGCCATTAGAGAAGCAATGAATGGAGATTTTGCAATTAATCTTCATGATTTTGATGAATTATATAAAAAGGAAAAATTGCTTGAAGCTTTAAAAAAGATTGTAGCTAAAAATTAAATTAGTGAATACGAAAGGATGAGTAATATGGGAAAAAATAAAGATACAAATATACAGTTTAAAATAGATGAAATAGGCAAATGTATAAAGAGTTTTTCAATAGATGAAGAAATGCAATTATGTGATAAATGCCATATTAGATATGGATGTGGAGAAAATCATGATATTCATATGTATGATACAGGTATATGTAGTAAATGTGGTAAGTTGGATGATGTTGTTAGTTGTACAATTGCAAAACTAGTTAAGGCTCATGGAATTGATGAACTAGATTATCATAGCTTAGGTGGTAAGCGGTTAGCAAAAAATGAAATTGAAGTGATTAATGAAATATGGGAAAAATCTATTAAGGAAAATGATGAAGATTCTCAACTAATTATGTTGCCAGATAAGTTCAGAGATGAAGAAATACTGAAAGCTGTTGCTAATGGTTTCTACGGTAAAGAAATGAAAGAATCATTAGAAATTGTAGCTTCAAAACCAAGAAAATATAATTCAGCACTTATAGATGAAAAAACAATAAAAGAGCTAGACGGAAAAGTTATTAAAATAGATCCTAAAAATTCTGGAATAATTAACCCTTTTGATATTGGAGAATATACATTCGATGGGTATACGATTGATGATTTAATGAAAGATTGGCGAGAAAACGATAGGAGTAAAACAGGTCTATTAAATATCGAAACTAAAGATTAACTTAGTAATGATTAAGAAAGTAGGTGTTTTTGATATGAAAAAAAGAACATGTACAATGGAAGCGCTTCATTGTTTGAAAAAGATATTTTTTTGGTGCCATAATTGCAGAGAGAGCTATGGTTATGTAAAAAGCTTTGATGGAGTGAAATTCAAATTTTGTCCTAATTGTGGGGCTAAAATATTGAAATGGGATGACTCCAAGATTAAAGATTGACTTAGCGAAGGGAGAATGTTATGGAAAGATTTATAGAGAAAGTAGGACAAATAGGGTCAATATCCATGTTAAAATTGTTTGTATTAGAAAAAGTTAACAAGGAACAAGCATTTCAAATAACTATGCATGAAAAGGACTATCTTGAAGAATTTAAAACATTCATACAGGAATATTTAGATCTAAGGTTAGGTTGTATTTCTTTTAAAGGTCATAAAGTTATTATAACTTTTAATCCTGATGATAAAAAAGAAATAACTAAATTGGTATGGGTTAAAAAAGAGAATAATTAAACTAGGTTAAAGATTGAATTAGGAGGTGTCAGACTTGACTAGAGCAGAATTTAATATAATACTTGATTTGGTAGAAGCATATGGTAGAGAGCAGAGGGAGTTCGGAATTAATCTCAACAAAATGGATAACGTTATAGAAAAAGATAATCCTGTATCAAGAGCATATGAGAAGGTTTTTGATGAATTATACGGACATATAGAGAAAGATGAAAAATATAGTAGCTTAGCAAAGGATATTGCTGACAAAATGGAAAGCCAGTCTAATAATTAAATTAGCCAGCATTCAAGAAGAGGATGAAAAATATGAGTAAAGTAATTAAAGTTGATAGAAAAGAAAATGTTCATTACAAGATAGATGAAATAAATTTTGATTTCTTTGAGGGATTCGATAAAGTTTTAATTGTGGGTAATCATGGATCAGGTGCATATCCAATATTTAGATGGCAGATATTTAATCTCAATAATCAATATCAGTACTTATGGGTAGATAATATTGGATCTAAGTCATTTATAGATGATTTAAAAAAGGATAATATTAATGTTTTATATAATGAGTCATTAGAGGATTTGGGAATGATGAAAAAATATCAGAGACTATTTATTAATATTGTCGAAAATCAATCAATTAATTTAGACGAAGCAATAAGTAGAATAACAATTCCTTTTACTCTAAGAGTGCCTGCTCGAGAAATAGGTGGTTATTCAGTTGAAAGATTAAGAAAAGATTTTGATCTAATAATAATTGCAAAACCAAACTTTGAAGACGAAATAACGCAGCTTATTAATATAATACCTGAGTTGAAAGATGAAATAAAACTCTTGAAACATTTAGATGATGTGATTTTTGTAGGAAAGAGTAATGTACAAGTAATAAAATTTAAAATAACCAAAGATTTTCCATTGAATGCATCAGGAGTGTAAATGTAATAGTCATAATAAAGATGAGGAGTGGAATGGACTCTGATGAAATAGCTTGTTCAGTTGAGCTTTCAGATGCTAAATATCAGTTATTAAAAAAACAGTTAACAGATTGTATATGCGTAAATGATTGATTTTGTATAAACATAAAAATGTGGTAAGGAGAGATTTTTATGAGAAAAGTTTTTGCTTTTTTCTACATAATTGTACTAGTATCATTTTTTACCTCTATTTTATTAAATGCTGCTGTAGGAGTATGGTTATTAATTATTGGATTGGCAATCACAATGGCTATTTATTCTAAAATTTATAAGCATTCCAAAGAAGGGATTGGTAAGGCAGCTTTTAGTTTTAACAGGAGAATAAACTTCTCAGAAAAGATGATGAATAAAGAATTAAAGAAGCGAGATTGATTAAAGAAGGGAAAAAATTCAATGTCTATACATCAATATTTTAAAAATAGGAATGTCTTAAAATTGATAGGCGTACCTATTATTATGATTATCATACAATTTAATTACCCTAGCGATATATTTTTTTATATAATTGGATGGGTCTTAGTATCAATGATTGTTTTATTAGGTTTGGGTATAAAGGATAATTTGAATAAAATTACTAAAATAAAAGGAAAACCTATGGGTGATTATTTAGATGTTTCATTATCTAGGTTTTATTTTTCTTATATTATAGTAATAGTAATGTGGAAATTACTTTAGTTAGGGGTGATTATTATTAAGACAAATCTTGTTACCAATCCTAGATAAGAATACAATAAGAGGAATGAGTAAAATAAATAAATTAACATACAACGAATAATAAATAAGGAGGTATAGGATATGGGAAGACTAATAGAACTTATTGAAAAATACTTTTACTTTGATGTATCAATATTTATAGATATAGGTAAATTATTATTAATAGGTGTATTAGGTTTTATGGGTGTAATATTTATTATAGTATTTGTATTTAGCCTATTTAAAGCTATATTGGGAACATTGGTGAAAAGACGTGAAAGGGTTGATATTAATGGATAAAATATATGAAGGCCTAATTCAAGACATTCATGCATTTCAGCAAAAAACATTAGAAATCGTTAGAGAAGATCAGTATTTAGGATTAGTAAAGAAGTGGGAAAAAAATATAATTCATCAAGATTTTTATCAACGTAACACATCTTTTCATGGAAAGATATGGTGTCTTGATGAATTTGACCACAAAAGATGCACATTTCATATTTATAAAATGATGTATGTAAAAGAATCGAAGACAATATATCAAGAAAAGCACGTAATCAATAAAAAAGAAATGGATGCAATCGTTAAGTTTGACAAGATATTTAAAAAGGCAGGATCGCTTCATAAAGCATTAGATATACTACATAATAATAGTAAAAATAATGAAGATAATGAGGGTAATGTTGTAGAGTTACAAAATAGGATGTGATATCAAATGGGATATACAGCAGAGCAAGAAAGATTAATGTATCAAGCGAGAAATGTAGACTTAGTGGAATACTTCATCCGAAAAGGTGAACGAGTAGAAAAGCATGATAACAGAGGCAGGTATAAAGTTAGGGGATATGGAGGACTCTATGTAAGGGGTTGCACTTATAAATGGTTTAATGGCAATCAAGAAAAAGGTGGTACCGCTATAGATTGCGTAATGGATGTCTATAATTTAGATTTTTGGGAAGCTGTAAGCGATCTCCTTGGTACTTCTAATATCGTAACAAAAACAAACGTGAATGAGAAAAAAAAGGTTGGTCCCTTTAAAATGCCTGAACTGAATAAAGACCAGCATCGAGCATTTGCATATCTATCAAAAAGTAGAGAAATAAGGAAAGAATACATACAATATTTACTCAAAAACAAGCTACTCTTTCAGGAAAAGGAACATGGGAATGCAATTTTTCCATTCTATGATCCTAAAACCAATGAAATAGTGGGTGCTGAAATGGTAGGAACTCTTGATAAAGTGAGATTCAAACAGGTAGTAACAAATTCCAAATTGGGATATGGGTTTTCAATTAAATTTGGTACCTCAATTCATAGAATATGTTTTTTTGAAACAGCTATTGATTTACTATCTTACTGCTGTTTGGAAGATGATACAGATTTTTTGAAAACAACATTATTTGTATCAATGGCTGGATGCAAAAAGTCGGTTGTTCATCATTATTTAGACATGTACCCTAAAAAACCATGTTATGTATGTGTAGATAATGATAAGGCCGGACATAAGTTCATCATAAGTCTATCTCAGGAGTTAGAATTTTACCTTAAATGTCCAACATATCAGTATGAGGATTGGAATGATATGTTGAGGAAAATTAAGAGAAAAAAACTAGAGGATAATAAATAGCATGTTAAAATTAAATTATAAAGAATACATACCGATAGGTATCTTAAGTATAATATTAATGATACCTATATTTATATCTAGCAAACTGGAAATGCAATTAATATATGATTTATACCTTGTTATCGTTGTTTCAAGCATATGTATAATTGATATGAGGTATAAGCTTATACCAAATAAACTCTTGCTTATATGGGCTATTATAGGGATTATATTGCTTTTTATTACAAGATATATTAGTATAATAGATAGTTTAATTGGTGGATTGTTAGGTGGAGGGATCTTCCTACTTTTAGCTATCATCACAAAACAGATGGGTGGTGGTGATATAAAGTATATGGCTTTATTGGGGATGCTATTGGGTGTAAGAAAAATACTAATCATATCATGTTTGTCTTTTGTCGTTGCATTACCAGTATGTATTTTTCTTTTAATATCGAAAAGATGCAGCATAAAGGATTCCATAGCCTTTGGCCCAATGATATCAGTAGCAACATATATACTACTCATCACAAAGGAGATTTTTTATGCTTGATAAAATTCTAACTGCAACTTATGCAAGTGAAATATGGGGGCTGGATAATTCTACTATACGGAGTGCGTGTTTAAAAGGGTATTATGATATGGATCAAGCGTATCAAATGGGAAAAGTATGGTTTGTGACCGAGTCGTCTGTAATAGACAAATACGGTGACTATCAAGATATCATTAATAAAATCATAAGTAAAAAGCACAAAAATCCTGTATTAGCTCTACTATACATGATAAAAACAGGGAAATACCTTATAACAGATATATTAAACATGGA